>WRDV01000006.1 GCA_009779655.1 Dehalococcoidia bacterium | reverse complement strand
TACAAGCAGTCGCTACCTGCCCGCCTAGTCAACACTATATTATACCATAGTTAGCACAAAGAATCAACATAGAATTTTAAAGTGGTATAGCCATGTGCCAGCCTGCACGTTGGGCTGTAACAGATTCCTCGGATGCGGCGTCCTTACCGCGCGCTATTGGCCTGCGCCCCGGCTCAATTCCCTCAGTGAGAGCTTGGTATACTACCGCATAAAGCGCACTCTCGGCATCATATGTTTTAACGAGCGTACCCAGCGGAGGTATGGCGTACAGTTCGTAGCTTTGAGCGCTAAAGGATATGGTGCAAGCCTCTATTACTTCACCCAGACGCATTTGCGATATTTTTTTCATTTAAGACCTCTTCTTGGTTTGTTCTTTGCACGCGGCTTAGAGCCATCTTGTTTTTTTGCTGCGGCTTTTAGCTGATGACGTGTAGTCTATATGCTCATCCGAAAGCCACGTCACCAGTAATTGCCGGAAGGTGTTTTTGTCCGATTCGCTTACCACTGCTTGTTCGTGTGATTCAGATAAAGCGATCGGGTATCCGCTTCCGCGCAGGCACTGGTCGAATACTAAAGCGTGAGTCTGATCTAGTTTAAGCTCATCTTGCGCTATCCACTGCGGTATTTCCACGCGCGCTATTTCGTCTTCCAGCTTGAGATAGAAGAAATAAACGGCATGCTCGCCGTATTTTTCCCTCACGATTTTTGCCCGGCTGATGAACACCGCCGAGCGCTCTCCGGTACGGAGCATATCAAGGAATAAATCTTGGTCCCGTACTCCTGATAATTCATCGCAATGGCGTTTATCGCTTGGTTTGCCGCCGCAGTATCTCGCACAATCGGCAAGCTCATGCGGGCACAGCCCAATGCGCAGTGTATTAACAACATTCATCGAGCGCGGGAAACTGATGTAACTTGCCAGCGACAGGGGTTGTTTTTGGGCAAGTAGCCGCATACTGTCTAGGTATTTCATAAATCCGTTATCCAAAAGTTCTCTTACTACGAAGTCGGGATACTCATTGCCGGAGAGCTGCCACATAATCAGGGTGCCGTCAATAATGGCGAGCGCCGGTTGTGTGGGCGGCAGTTCTGCCGCCATTTCATTTAAGTGGCGGCATTCTTCGACAGAGCGCTTGATACCGAGCAATGGTCCTTCAACTGCGATACTCTGAATCCCGTTGGATATGACGGCATCCTTGTCGCTTGTGTATAACCGGGGCAGACTATCCAGCATGGCATGAGACGTATCGCCGTAATCCAGCCGTACGCGGCCTATATTAATCAGGTAGCAGCGCGTTGATTGGTGCCGATCCACATCAATCTGCGAGCCGTCGGTTGCGATAATACTGAATGGCGCTGAAATGGAAATAGGGGGCTTACAGGTTGAGAATGGCTCCACCGGCCCTGCCAGAAGGAAAGGAGAAGTTTTCTGGCTTCTTATGACCTTATCCTGCAGCTTGGTAAAATCAAGCTCTTGGCTTAGCATTAGGCGGCGAGCTTTCTCAACGCGCGCGCGTCTGTCGTCGCCGCCGATTTTGAGCTGCTCTACCATGTTCCCCATTTGTTTGGCTAAGTGGTTTAAGTCTAGCATGTGGCTTATCTCTTGGGATGAAATCAGTATAATTGATTGGCTGCGGCTGACTCAAGCAGGATTACTTTCCGGGCGGCTCTTCGGCAATAAGTTTTCCGGCGTAAGCTAACCCCTGCTGCCGCGTGGTTACCTCGCCTGCGGCTTGCGCTTCACGCAGTTCTTCCAGTATCCGGCCTAGCTGTCGGCCCGGTTTAAGCCCGAGCTCATTTTGCAGGTCATTCCCGTCACACAACAGATGCATTTTTGCAGGTGAAGGAGCTTTTTCATACTCATCCGTAATGCGGCGTACGTTATTAACATGCCGGTCCCAATTGCCGCGCTCAAGATTGGGCCCGCGAGTTGCGAGATGGTCGGCTAAGCTGAAATATAGGGCGGCTATTCCGGCCTCGTCTAAGTCACGGCGGTAACGATAAATAGCGCGTCTTGTTGGCGGGGCTTCGTTTTCTGTCATCTGCACCGGGCGTAAGTGATTACGTACAATGGCCTCTATGAACTTGCTCTCGCGGTGACTAAAGCGCAGTCTTTCAAGGATTGCGGCTGCTATCGGCGCGCCCTGTTGCGGGTGTCCGTGGAAGCGCACTTTGCCGAGTTCGTTAAGCATGCGTGTTTGAGGCTTGGCGATATCGTGCAGCAGCGCTGCCAGTTTGGTTAGTGTGCTGCGCGAGGCAGGCGGACTTACTATCTCGTCAAAATATGAAAGGGTGCTTTTACAACAGGGAACGCTTGCGAGCACATCTTTACTACAAAACTCCCACTCTGCGCGGCGTAAAATGAAATCCATTGCCGCAATCGAGCGGGCTGAGTGTTGAAAGACGTCCCATGTGTGTTCCGGCGGCTGCTTGAGCCCGCATGTAGGCGATAGTTCCGGCATGACAGCCGAGAGCAACCCAAAACGATTCATGAAATCCACAGCTTCATATGTGTTTGTAAGGGCGAATATCTGTAGCAGCTCATCGCGTACGCGCTCGGCGGCGGCAGTGCTTATGAGGGCGCTGTCGCGTTGCACGAGAGAGAGAGTCTGCTCATTCATGCTTAATCCGAGCTCACTGCTAAGGCGGACTCCTCGTAGCAGGCGAACCGGGTCGTCGCGGAATACTTGCGGCGATAAGGCGCGCAGAGTCTTGTTTTGCAGGTCTTCTGTGCCGTTTACGGCATCCAGTATGAATGCGACTAAATGCCTTTTTGACAACTGCATTTCAGCTATATTGATAGCCATCGCGTTGACGCTGAAATCGCGCCGCATGATGTCTTGCCATAGTGTTTCTTGCAGTGTGGTTATATCTATTTGCCAGTCATTCCCGCCGCCTGGCAAGAGCCGCACTATTCCGCGCTCGCCGTCTAACACGACATAATGCGCATTGAGTTTGTCTGATAATAGTTGTCCGATAGTTAAGGCATTGCCGTTTACGGCGATATCTATGTCCGCTTTATGGCGCTTAAGCGTCAAATTGCGCACCATCCCGCCTATGATGTAAGCCTCGGTGTTGAGCTCTTTTAACGCTGACTGCAACTGCGTCAGTATGCATGCTGTGGATTGGTTTAGGATGGCTTTGATAAGGTGGCTTTTCACGCTTTCAGGATAGACCATATAGACAGGCTTGGCAAGTGATGACCATATTATTCCGGTGCTTTAATATAGCGAATAAACATGCCATTTTCGGATGGTTGAAGCTGTATCTTGATTTGAAGATTCACTGCCGGCGATTCTGGCGAATCACCTCTATGCCTTTTTCGGTAAGCCTGTATTTTTGCATTTGGCTGCTTGGTTTATTGGGGATTGTCATTTCAACGTAGCCGCCGATTAATAACGGCTCAATATTGCGCTTGAACGATCTGTAATCGCTGCTCATTCCAATTGCTGCAAAAATTTCCTTGCGCGATAAAACTGTATGATTCAGGTTCATTAATACGGCAATCGCTGTATCGTTCAACGTGACTTTGTGCTTGACTTTGTGTTTGGCTTTATGCTTAACCATATGCTTTTCTTGTAGCGCAATAATATTATAAATCGCCGAAAGAGTGAATTCGATGAAAACGCGGGAATCATTGGATTTTCTTGCTTCTTCAATCGCTTGATAATAGCGGGGTCTGTTTTGGTGCAAAGTCGTTTCCATTGGAATCCATGCGAATAATTCATTCCATTTGGCAAGCACAAGAGTTTGCCACAATCGTCCTATGCGTCCATTGCCGTCTGCGAACGGATGAATGGTTTCAATTTCATAATGCAGAATAGCGCTTTTCAAAACAGGATGAAGTTCTGACTCTTTCGCCCAGTTAAACAAATCTTGCATCAATTGCGGAATAAATTGCGGGCGCGCGCCGATATGAACCGCTATGTCGCCGTCAAAGACGCCGACGTCGCCGCTACGGAAGCGGCCGCTTTCTTTGACGAGGTCTTGAGTTATCAGCTTATGCGCTTCCAAAAAATCATTGATGGCATACGGGTCGTACGTCATAATTTTATCGTATGCCTCGTAGGCGTTTTTTACCTCTTTGATTTCCGCTTGTTTTCCGGCGACGAGGTTTCCTTGTATCACAGCGGTTACTTCATCAATAGAAAGGGAATTGCCTTCAATGGCGAGAGAAGAATGGATTGTTCGTATGCGATTTTCCCTGTGGAGTTTTATATCGCGCTTGAAATCCGTTCCTAACTCAAGGCGGGTCACAATCTCGACTATTTTCGCCAAATAATTGGCAGCTTTTTCTGTAATGGTGTACGGAGGTTTGCCGGACACTATAATATCCTCCTTTTGCCAGATGCGGAAAGGCTTTGGAGGGCTTTGATAAGATTATCTTTCACGCTCTCAGGATAGACTATATACACAGGCTTGGCAAGTAAATTCGTCGAATAAGAGGCATTTCGAAAGTGCGATTACAGTCCGATTGGATCTACATCCACGGCCCACCCGGACGGCATGTTTATTTTCTCCAGTAATCTTACGGGCTGCGCTCCGCGCAGTGTCATTTGCCAGCGGTAGCGTCCGCGCAGGCAGGCTATGAATGCCGGAGCGGGGCCGCTTATTTGCACGTCTATAATACCTGCGGCGGCTATATGCGCGCTCAATTGCCGTTTAAGTCTTTCAGCCTCAATCTGCGCTGCGGTTTCGTTGATATGGACATATGTCAGGCGTACCAACTGCGAGAATGGCGGCATGCCAAGCATCATGCGGTATTTTATTTCTTGATTGTAGAATGCGGCGTAATTTTGACGCAGCACTGCTTGTATAGAGTAGTGTTCCGGAGAATAAGTCTGGATAATAACTCTTCCCGGTTTAGTACCGCGCCCTGCTCTTCCAGCTACTTGTGTAAGTAACTGGAATGCGCGTTCGCCTGAGCGGAAATCAGGCAGATTGAGAGCGGTATCGGCGCTTACAACGCCAACAAGCGTCACATGCGGCAGATCAAGCCCTTTGGCTACCATCTGTGTACCGATAAGAATATCGGCTTGCTGTGATTTTAGTATGTGCATAATAGCGTCATGAGCATGGCGCGAATGAGCCGCGTCGCTATCCCAGCGCAGCAGCCGCGCCTGCGGAAATTCCTTAGCCGTTTCCTCCTCCACTTTTTGTGTGCCGATGCCAAGAAATTTAATGCGCCGGCTGTCGCAGCGGGGGCATAACGATGGAACCGGTTGTCGGTAATTGCATTGGTGGCATACTAGGGATTCTTTAGCTGAGTGGTAACTCATGGGAATCTTACAGCGGCGGCATTGCACGACCATACTGCATACTCGGCATTGCACGAACGAAGCGCTGCCGCGTCGGTTGAAGAATAAGATTATCTGCTCACGGCGTGATAATGCCTGTGAAATGGCTTCATGCAGGCGGCGGCTGAAAATACTATGGTTGCCGTCTTTCAATTCTTTGCGTAAATCCACGAATTCAATATCTGTCGCCGGCTTGTTTTGACCGAATGTAATACGCTGAGGCATCTCAAGCAGGGTGTAGGCTCCGTTTTTGGCGTTGTGGTAGGTTCCTATGTCAGGCGTGGCGCTGCCGAGCACGACTGTTGCCCCGCTTAACTCAGCCAATTTTATGGCGACGTCGCGCGTATGATAGTTTGGCGCGGGCTCCTGCTGCTTATAGGTCCATTCGTGCTCTTCATCGATGACAACTAATCCCAGCTGCGGTTGCGGGGCAAATATGGCGCCGCGGGCGCCGATGACGACATCAAAATCTCCCTGCTGTATGCTGCGCCACTGGTCATATTGCTCGCCAAGCGATAGATGGCTGTGTAGTACGGCTACTCTATGCGGGAAACGCCCGGCGAAACGCTCAATAGTTTGCGGGGCGAGGGCAATTTCCGGCACTAACACCAGCCCCTTTTTGCCAAGTTCAACAGCCTGAGCCAGCGCTTGCAAATAAACCTCTGTTTTGCCGCTGCCTGTCGCGCCGTGCAAAGCGAATATCCTGTGACGTTCGGCTCGCATGTTACTTACGATGGCCTGCAGCGCATCTTGCTGCGGCTTGGTAAGAGTAAGCGGGTGATTATGAGTGATGTTCTTATAGTCTATCGGCTCGCGTTTGCTCTCGACTTTTTCTATAGTTACCAGACCCTGTAACTCAAGTTGTTTGATTATAGCGCGTGAAAAGCCGGCGTCTAAAACACTTGTTATGGACAATGGATCTGTTTGCTGCCGCAGATATTCAACAAGCCCCTCCTGTTTTACTGCTCTGCGGCGGTGCAATTGCTCGCGGGCGGACTCAATATCGGACCCATAATTCAGTCGTATTAAGCTTTCGAACCGCGGTTTGATCTTCTCTTCTTCCATCTCGTATGAACGCTCGGCCAGCTCATACTCTACCAGCCGGCCGACGCATTTTTGAGCGGTTTTTTTGCCGAGCGTTTTCTCTAGTTGCTTGAGATAGACGCCGCGGGGGTGCTGAATTAGCTTATGAGCTTGGCGAGCGCTTTGGCTTAGCGAATCTTCTTCCGAGGGTTCTTTGCCAGTGGAGCGTATGATTGTTAGCGGCTGTCGTTCAAAGCCCGGCGGTAGAAAAAGCGCAATAGCGGAGAATAAATGAGAGTGATAATAGCGGCTTATCCATTGCGCCAGCGTTAGATGCGCAGGTGATATGATCGGCACATCTTGTATAAGGCTGTTGATGGGGCGGACGGATGGCACTGATGGATATTGGCTGATAGATACGACAATACCCTGAAGAACACAGTTGCCGAAAGGCACCCATGCGGCTTGCCCCGGGCGCACCTCTAAATGACGCGGAATCGAGTAACTAAAAAGTTGCTGCTTGCCGGCAGGAGAGTTAACACTGACTTCGGCATATGACAAAGCCGTCGCTCCTTACGTTTCAACAAGCTATGTTTTTGAAAGATACTACTTATGCCGTTTGCGTTTCGGACTCATCCGCGACAGTGGTGTCATCAGCATCAGAGACAAACTCATCTATAACAGGTTCTTCTGCCTCTGATGTTCCGGAGACGGTCGCAAGCATAGCCAGTTTTTCCTTGCTCAAGCGCTTCTCTTTGATACGAGCGGCTTTGCCTGATAGTTCGCGCAGATAGAACAAACGAGCGCGGCGTACTTTTCCGTGGCGTAGCAACTCAACGCGTACAACCAGCGGTGAAGCATATGGGAACGTGCGCTCAACGCCAATCCCGTAGGCTACGCGCCGCACGGTGAAGTTGCCGCCGTCGGCAGCATGGTGAATCTTGATGACAATTCCTTGAAACACCTGAATGCGTTCTTTGTCGCCTTCAATAATGCGCATGCTGACTTTAACGGTGTCGCCGGCAGCCAGTTGCGGAATGGGTTCTTTCTTTATAATAACTTTTCGTTCTTTAACAGCAGTATTAGTTTTTTTCTTGATGTCGGCGGCCATGAACTTACCTCAATTTTTCAATATCCGTAAAGGGTAACATAACAGGTGCAATTATTCAAGTGTACGCACGCAAGCGCGTCGGCAACAGCTTACTAAAAGTCTGTCGTTTGTATACTCTGACTGCGGAACAATCTTGTTTGACTCGTTAATTGCCCGCCCGCGCGCGCCGCTTTCTAACTTATAGCGGCGATTAGCTTAAATGTCTCCATATCTATTACCGCGATACCATTGTCAGATACGATGTAAAAGAAGTTTGAGATATAGAGCCCGCGGCTGTCATTGTTCCACGCCCACCACCATCCTTCGCTCGCGTTGTTTAAGCTGATGCTTGCGCGCAGATAAAAGCCCGTCTGATTGTTATAGCCGTAGATTAAGTACGCCGATTCGCTCGGGAACCCTATGATATTCTTTTTGGAATCTACCAGAATTGCCTTGTGGTTATACAGCGCGGTGCTATAGTATGAGTTGATGAGCAGTGTGTGAGCTTCAGTCACATCTTTAGGATTTGATGTGTCAAACATAGAGAGCTTCATGCTGCCTCTCATCCCGGTATTCTCGTCTGCATCATAGCCTAGACCAAATAGCAAGCCATCCGAGAAAACGTGCAGATACTGTGAGAAGCCGGGTATTTTCAAAGCGCTGAGTACCTCAGGTTTTTGCGGATTGGATAAATCAACCGCAAAGAGCGGATCGACAGTTCGGAAAGTAACAAAGTATCCTATGTCGCCGTCAAAGCGCACCGAATAAACAATCTCGCCCGGAGCAAGATTATCTACGGCTCCGACGCGTGCGAGAGACATATCAAGAACATAGAGACCATTCGATGAATTGCCCCCGTCCCATTTGTAATCATATAGCCCTAACGCCTCGTTTTTGTAAACGGAATATTTAAATGAATTATCAGTTGTAACGACGCGCAAATGCCCCTTGTATTCGTCCATGTAAAACTGATTATTAAGGCTGCCCGGAACGCTACCGTAAGCCGCAACCTCGACACTGTTCTTTGAGATGGCGAGCCTTGTAATATTAGTTATGGTGTAGCTAAGGTAATCCGTAGCGGTGAAGATGCCATAGTTGAAACTGTTTTCTACCGTCTTGTATTCACAATCGGCGATATAAAGATTTTGTTCGGACATATACACGATTGAACCGCCGCCAAGTATTGTTTGATTTGCGGTTATTTTGCCGGAGGGCACATTAATAGCCGATACAATAGTGTACCCGGCGTAACTAACATATGGCATTATAGCGATACAATCCGGCGCGATAAGCGTCCTCGCGTCATTGGTATATAGTGCCGGCACAAAAGTCTCGGGCTCGTCCTCATGGAAGTTATAGACGTAACAGGTTGATAAAAGGTACAGTGTATTGTCTATAAGACGAGACGCGAGAATGTGTCCGTCCTGTCCCAGCTTATACGATAGTTTAGGTGCGACGCGATCGGTCGCGTCATAAATGTAGACATTGCATCTTTGGTTGTCCAGGGACCAATAGTCATATTGAGATAACTGCGTTGTTACGACGACCAAGTCTCCGCAGAGATACATTTCAATAACGTGCTCATTCTGCTTGTATTCATATCGCGAATATGGCGATATATCAATTGCGGACGCAGTTTCGATCACCATAGTTTTTGAGACGAGGCGCGTATTCGCTCCGTCGGCTTTATAAATCAGGAGACTGCCGTTTCGCAAGACGTAGATATACGCGCCGTCGGTTTTGACAATATCTCCCTCGTCAATCCCTTCGACTTGCACATTGGTACTGGAGTAGTCGGAGGAGTCGGCTTTTGAGGCTGGCGGAGCGGCTTTCGCAGCTAATCCGGCGACAGAACCACTTGAAAAGAAGTTCGTGATTGCATTGCTAGATTCTATAAAAGAGATTCCTCCTCCGCCTGCGCCTTGGTAGGATATTCCGGCAAGTATGCTATAGACTGAATCGTAATCTGACGCAAAATCAAGGCCGCTTTGTTTAATCGGCGGAATAGATAGCGGAGAGACGACACATCCTGCTATGCTTCCGCATAGCAACATTATGGCAGCCAAACACAGAAGAGCTCTTTTCATGACATTCTCCTTTTTGTGACGCAAGAGAAATTGGGCGCATATCTTTGATGCTACTATAGCACATCAATTTTGAGTGTCAACCGGTAGATATTAACGCATATGTTGGAGGATGCGATTCTTTATGCAATAAAAAAGGCCGGATAACCTCCGGCCTTTTTTATTGCATGTCGCGTATATAATTAAGAGTTGAAAGAGCGCATTTGCGGACGAGCTACTCTGTCTTGCGGTATAGCATTGCGATTCTGCATACCCAGCTTGTTCCAGCGCCGCAGGAAAGACGGCATATCCAGTTCTTCCTCGGTTTTGATGCTCCTGAGTTTCTTAGTAAACTCGTCGTCTTCTCTGGAGACAGCTTCGGTTTTGTTGACAAAGCCGGTGGCGATAAGAGTTATGCGAACATCGCTGCCCATTGACGCATCTGATGCTACACCGAAGATGATATTGGCATCGGGATCCACTGCCTGCTTGATAATCTCAGCTGCTTCATTGACCTCAAAGAGGGTAAGATCGGTACCGCCGACCACATTGAACAGCACGCCTTTCGAGCCTTCGATGGTGACGTCGAGCAGAGGGCTGGCCAATGCTGAGCGAGCGGCATCAATTGCGCGGTTCTTTCCGCTTGCGCGGCCGATGGACATCCATGCGGGGCCGGCGTCTTTCATAACGGCTCTCACATCGGCGAAGTCTAAGTTAATCATACCGGGTACGGTGATGACCTCAGAGATAGCCTGTACGCCGTGGCGCAGTACATCGTCTGCCATCTTGAATGCGGCATCCACGCCGGTCTTGGGGTCGCATAGGTTGAGCAGCTGGTCGTTGGGAATAATGATTAAGGTATCGACTTTGCCCAGCAGGCGGGTAACGCCTTCCTGAGCTATCTGCATGCGGTGGGCTCCCTCAAACGAGAATGGTTTGGTGACAACGGCAATAGTTAAAGCGCCGGATTCCTTTGCTATCTGAGCTACTACAGGAGCGGAACCTGTGCCTGTGCCGCCGCCCATGCCGGCGGTCACAAAAACCATATCGGCGCCGCTGACCATTTCTTTAATTTCATCGCGGCTTTCCTCAGCCGCTTTTTGACCGGTGTTATGATCGCCGCCTGCGCCAAGACCGCGGGTCAGCTTCTCGCCGATCTGCAACCTGACTGGAGCTTCGGTAATAGCCAGCGCCTGAGCGTCAGTATTTACGGCGATGAACTCAACGCCTTGGATTTCTTCACGCACCATGCGAGTGATAGCATTGCTGCCGCCTCCGCCGCATCCGAAAACTTTGATGCGAGCCCCATTTGGAACGAAACTCGTTTTAGCCATTATATCCTCCTTAATTTGACTGTTTAATTTTTATTTTCCGCCGAACAGAGACGATAAACGATTTGCAAAGCCGCGCAGGCGCGAGCCAAAGCCGCCGCCGTTCCACTCTTTTGTGCGCTGGCCTCCATGTTTTGAACCCCACAATAACAGCCCGACGCCGGTGGCATAGGCCGGGTCGCGCAGGTAATCGGTGATGCCTGTAATATGCAATGGGCATCCAACGCGCACAGGAAGTCTCAGCACATCACAGCCGAGAGTTTCAATGCCGGATAAGTTTGAGCTGCCGCCTGTTAAGACTAAGCCTGCCGGAATGACAGACTCATAATCCGAGGCGGGTAACTCAAGCAGAATCAAGCGCAGAATTTCTTCTACGCGGGCATGCAGTATATCGCACAAATCCTGATATGAAATACCATGACCGTCTTCAGAAATCGGGGTAGTGCTGGCCATCTTATTTTCATAAACCGACATGACGCTGCCGTAACGTTTCTTCATTTCCTCAGCAATCTCAAATGGCAAGCCGAGGCCGATGGCAATATCGCGGGTCAGCTGATAGCCTGCAACCGGCAGGATGGCGGTATGGTAAATGCTGCCGTCCTTGAAAACGCAGATGTCTGTAGTGCCGCCGCCGATGTCGGCGATGACAACACCTGCCTGGCGTTCGTCTTCCGTCAAAACAGCCTCGGACGAAGCTAATGGTTCAAGCACCATGTCTTCGATGTCGACGCCGATGCCGCGTACGCATTTGACGAGATTTTGGATAGAGTTAGCTGCCGCTGTGATGATATGGGTTTCCACATCCAAGCGGAAGCCATGCATGCCTACCGGGTTCTTGACTCCGGGCTGTCCGTCCACTGCGTAGGTACGCGGAATAACATGCAGCAGCTTGCGGTCCTGTGAAACTTTAATACTTTGGGCGTTGGTCATGACGCGGCGAAGATCATCCGGGCGCACCAAACGATCGTTACGCGTGATAGCCACCACGCCGCTTTTGTTAGTGGATGCGACATGCCGACCGGTAACGCCTACATAAGCCGATTCCACTTTGATATTGCATGACTGCTCCGCTTTTCGAATTGAGTCGCGGATAGCTTCCTTGGCATCGTTGATATTGACGACCAAGCCCTTGTGCATGCCGTACGAGGGGGTGATGCCTACACCAACAACACGCACACCGCCGTTGTCTTGCTCGGCAATGATAGTGGCTACCTTTGTTGTGCCAACATCAATCGCGGTAATAGTTGATTTCCTGCTCATTTTTCCTCCTTTAGATACTCGCGCTATATAAAAACACCCTGTTGGTTGTTTTTGCACCGGCTCACATTGTCAGCCTCTCTCTTTCAGGATAAACATGCCCTGCACCTTCTCAATTCAGAGTCACTGCTGTATCAAACAGGACATGTTTTCTGACTGCATTCCGCGCCGTGGGGATTTCTTTTCCGGCGGGCGCATGAGAATGGCGCGTTGTTTTGGGCCATTCTTCACCGCTAATGATGCGCGCGGCCGCGCGCATCTTGGCGCTGCGCGATCTCGGGTTGGTTTTCTCTTCGGCCAAACTGGGAACAATAACTTGTTTATTTACCAAGCTCAATCGCGGCCGGTGGTGACATACGCACTGCGGCATCTCCGGCGGACAAATGCAACCGGCTGATTCGCGGCGCATGAAGTTTTTAACAATGCGGTCCTCAAGGGAATGATAACTGATGACCGCCAAAGAGCCGTCGCTTCCCAATAGTTCCAATGCCTGCTGCAAGGCAATCTCAAGGCGGCTTAACTCCTCATTGACAGCTATGCGTAACGCTTGGAATGTTTTTGTGGCGGGATGAATGCGCCCGCGCTTGGGAAAGGCGCGCTCAATCAGCTCGGCTAACTGATCTGTTGTATGAATCGGGCGCGAGCGCACTATAATACGGGCGATCTGGCGGCTGTGCGTTTCCTCGCCGAACTCAAAGAGAATACGCGCAAGCTCGGTCTCGGAGTATTGGTTGACGATATCAGCCGCTGATATCGTCTGGTTTGGGTCAAAGCGCATATCCAGAGGCGCTCCGTGCTGGAAGCTGAACCCATGTCCGCTTTCGCTAAGTTGCATGGAAGACAATCCCAAATCAAACAATATGCCGTTTACCGGCTTAAAGTCATACTCGGCGCATATTTGGGGCAGATTGATAAAGTTATCGTTGACTATAAGAGCTGAGTTACCATAAGGCTTTAGCCGTTCCCGCGCTAAAGTAATCGCCGACGGATCGGCATCGATACCAAGCAACTGTCCGCCCGGTGCGCTGCGCCGCAGAATAGCCTCGGCATGCCCTCCGGCTCCGACGGTGCAATCAATATATCTACCGCCCGGCTGAATTGCCAGCGCGTCAAGGGCTTCTTTTAACAGTACCGGAATATGAGCGGTTGCAGTTAGCACAAGATGTCCTTTAATGCTTTTCCAAGCTTTCTAGTATTTGCCAAGCCTCAGCCAAATCATCTGATTTTTCGGCTTCCCAAGCTGACTTATCCCACAGCTCAAGATAGTTATTTGCTCCGGCGACGACCACGTCATCGGCAAGTTCGGCATAAGTTCTGAGAGTTATGGGTAAGTGAATACGACCTTGGGCATCAATTTCAGTATGGAAAGCGGTGGCGAATAAGGCGCGATGTATCTTGCGCATTTTACTGGGGGACAAGCCGCCGCCGGCAAGGCTTTCTGCCATCTTCTTCCATTCAGAGATAGTATAGACGGACAGACACTTCTCAGGGCTTGGCGCGATAACAAGACCGTCCTTAAGGCGTTGACGGAAACGGGGAGGTAATGGTAGCCTTCCTTTTTCGTCAATACGGTATTCAAATTCGCCAAGAAACATGGATGATACTTATTCTCCCACTTTTTACCACTTTCTACCATTCTACACTAGTTCAATGCGTCATTGTCAATACTTTTAGATGAAAATTTGTTATTTACTGTAAATTGGTCAAGGCTTATAACAGAAAGTATTTACCGGGCGGTGTCATATCCTTTGCCGACATGAGTGCTGTTATGCTGAATATACTAGTTCTGGCGGCGGCTGTTGTAATTAATGTTAAAATGCTATAACATCGGTTGAGTAATAGAGGTAAAATAATTCTGCTATGCGCATAGATATACTCACACTGTTCCCGCAGTTTTTCTCTACACCGCTTGATAACGCCATCTTCCGGCGTGCCAAAGACAAGGAGCTGGTTGACTTCAGCATATACAACATCCGTGACTATACGCATGATAAACATCATGTTGTGGACGATTATCCCTTCGGCGGCGGAGCCGGTATGTTGCTCAAGCCCGAGCCGGTTTTTGAAGCGCTGGAAGACGCGCTTAAGGATCGCCGGATAAACGGAGAGGTTATTCCTATTATCTTGACAACACCGCAAGGGCAGGCCTTTTCGCAGCCTCTGGCGTATCAGTTGGCACAGCATCAGCGCGTTGTCATATTGTGCGGACATTATGAAGGTGTGGACGACCGCGTGCGCGAGCATCTGGTGACGCACGAGATTAGTGTTGGGGATTACGTTCTATCCGGCGGCGAATTGCCGGCATTGGTAATAGCCGATGCATTGGTGCGGTTGCTCCCGGGAGTACTTGGTTCTGAAGAATCAGCTGCCGCAGATTCGCATTCTGACGGGCTGCTGGAGTATCCGCAGTTTACTAGACCGGCTGATTTCCGCGGCTGGAAAGTGCCTGATATATTGCTTTCAGGCAATCATGCTAAAATTTCCGCATGGCGCCGTGAGCAGTCTATACTCAAAACAGCGCGGCGCCGTCCGGACTTATTGGACAGAGTTAGCTTAACAGCCAAGGAAAAGAAATGGTTGGATAGCCTGTTACGCGACAATACGGTTTTGCCAGCAACTTTTCATGATGGGGTGTAGACTACATAAACTGAGTGCGTATATCCGGCACTTTTTAGAAACTGAAAGATTATACGCGAAATGATACAGGCTGGCTTTCCTTAGCGTGGCGGGCATTTACAGGACGCGGAGGTTATGTCTGCCTATGAGCACCCGTTCAGCGACGCCGAATTTCAGGAAGGGATAGGTAGTTGGTCAAAATGACGGATGACCTGATCAAAAATATTAAAAGTCTACACACCACACAAACGGGTGAAGAACGTATAAAGCGCAATATCAACTTACAAACCGATGATGTTGTCGCGTGGTGTAAAAAAGCCGTACAGCAAGCAGATATTATCATCGGACATGGAAAGAACCGGTATGTCTATCATAACGGCGTAGCTATAACCATAAACATCCATAGCAACACAATAATCACGGCACACAAGATAAACGCTAAGGTTCGTGCTATGCGGGAATCGGATTATGTATGCCTGCCTGAATTTTTGTATCAAGCGTTGTATATTCCTGAAGGTGAAGAATGGCCGCCGCGAAATATCATAAACGATCCGGAGATATTTGTTTACATCAAGGATTTCGGAGCGCAGCCGGGAGATTTGGGTGTGGTAGCGGAGCAGAACGGTCAAGTGATCGGAGCGGCATGGACACGCATTATCCCTGCTTATGGGCATATTGACAAAGATACGCCGGAACTTGCCATTTCTATTTTACCGGAGTTTCGCGGTTACGGTATCGGCGCAAAACTGATGAAAAAGCTGTTTGAGGTTTTGCAAAAAAACGGGTATAAGCAGACCTCGTTGTCTGTGCAAAAGGATAATCCCGCCGTGCGGTTCTATCAGTGGCTGGGGTATGAAATATCGGACGAACGGGTTGACCACGCCGGGCACAAGGACTTCTTGATGATAAAGGAGCTAGGAGGAATGGATAAAGAGCAATTACTCCGAAACCCAGAAATACAGCCAACAGATGAAATCATTGCCGGGGGTCTTTGTGCAGCGTATAAGGTCTTTACTAAATTCGTTAATGAGCTAGAACGCTACGATATTGCACTCATGGATTGGAGATATTATAACGACGGCAAAGCATGGCTGTCAAAGGGCGAATATAAATGGACAACTCGACGTGGTACAAATAAAGTAAAACCCATCTGCTGGATTTCGATATGGCGAGGGTTCTTTAGAGCTTCGTTCTTCTTCGGCTTTGACATAAAAAAAGATTTACTGGAATTATCAATTAGCCAAAACGCAAAGGAATTAATCAGGAACGCAAAGCCAATGGGTAAGTCGATGAGGTTTTTGTCACTCGTTTTCGATGTTTCAAATGAAGAACAACTCGGCGATCTTTACACTTTATCAGAATTTAGAAAAAAGAGGGTAAAATAGCGGATGCAAATAATTAGAGGGAATATAATCGAGCTTATCCCGGTTACGCCCCGCGACAAGCAAAATATATACAACTGGTGCTTTCATTCGGAAACAACAAAATCTCATTCTGGCTTGCCTGACTACCCGGAAGCACCTATCGCTTCGCCGGAGGAGTTCTTTGCGAAGAAAGGCGGTTATGAGGACTACTATTTTACAGGCGAAAGACCGCAGGACGGCAGAGGTTATCTCATCACGAACGGCGGCGAGCCGGTGGGCTTTGTCAGCTATGCGTCCTTTCATTTGAATCAGGGCGTGGCAGAGCTTGACATTTGGATGAACAGCGAGGCGAATTGCGGTAAAGGCTTTGGCACGGACGCCCTTGTTGCGCTGTCGGAATATCTCCGTCAAACATTGGGAAAGCATACCTTGATTATGCGGCCATCCACAAAAAACGAACGAGCTGTGCGGTCATACAACAAAGCGGGGTTCACAGTGTCCGACGAACCTATTGCGGCATTTATGCAGCCGGAATACCTTCCGCTTTTCGGCAACGGCGATTACGGGCCGGGCGGCGATGCGCTGCTGGTCATGAAATAAAAAACGGCCGGAGAGATATGCTCCAGCCGAATAATTGCCTCCTTCGCGGATATTCACCCATTCACAGGGCGTACTAAAATGGGATTAATCGGCAACCCCCAAGTGTTTTCAAGGCTTTCACGATTTATCCCTATTATAACATCCGCATATAGCGCGGTTGTTTTACACGTGTTCGCTTGATTGTTCATGTTGCACCCTCAATTATAAGAAGATTGTATTCATTGTCCGTAGTGTAGCTAGCCTTTCGGCAGCCTTTCTAGACGGTGCGGGCATGTTTGATTGCTTAACGTCAATGTGCGCCGTGGCAATCGCAATCAGCATTGTCGCAATGACCATGGCAATGACACTCGCCACTGACAGGGTGTTGATTGCATGATTCATCACACGAACCTGAATGGTTATCACGAAAAGCTAAGACAAACGCTATTGCGATTACCAAAACCAAGACGATAGCTAAAAGTATCTTCAGCCATTTCCCCCATTGGTTTTTTCCTGCCGGTTTTTTCTTTCTTGCCTGTTTTTTCTTGCCCAAAATTATTGTCTCCGATTTTTTCCTATTTAAACTCTTTGCTTGCCGCATTTATTGATGAAGAGCGATAGATAATTTTTTTGATTGGCATCTTGTCTTTAAGAAGTTCGTAGAAAAGCTCACAAAGGTTCTCGCAAGTGGAAACCTTTTTTGTAACAACTATTCTGTACTCCGGGTATGACCAAGCAAGAGGATGGTCTATCTTTTTAAGCGGAACGCAGTTTTCCGGGTCATTGTTAATACCATGCTCTTTATATACCGTAAGAACTGCGTCAAGAAGAGGATCGCCTTCTTGAAACAATGTCGCATGGTGGAAGTGATCACAAACTTCCCAAGCTTTTTTGAAACCATCTTTGCATGCATGTGCAAAGCCGGTCACAGGATCCACGGTATCCTCAAGCTCGATCGTTAAAAGCCCGGAATGCCCGTGCAGATGCTTTGCTTCTCTCTTCCAGTTCATAAATCTATGCGCGTACTGGAAATCAAGAGTTACGATTGACGTATACTTATTGTTTTCCATTAGTTCTTTCTCCTCATTATTAGTCCTTGCTGAATTCAAAAAAGTCACAATCAATATATAGGTACCACAAATAAGATTAAAACGCAAATATTGCGACAGAGCCTCTTCCTGCGGTTGCGGTATTTACCGGCGCCGCGATACTGCCGATAAGACTTGGAAATCGCTTGAACCCAACCTAATAGGAATAAAAGGCACAATGAGGCGGCAGGTCGCAAATTTGGAATGAATGGCGCAGGAGAGGGGCTTGCAGAGGCACTAGTAGAAAGCCATTAAGATTTCTTGACATACACTAGTCATTGTGGTACTCTCTTTGGCGCGATACAACATCTAGTGGTTATGTTATGAAATGTCCTTATTGTAACTGTGACGAATCCAGAGTAGTGGATTCGCGCGACACAACAGACGGGGTACGGCGGAGGCGCGAATGCGTCGGGTGCCAAGAGCGTTTTACCACATATGAGCGGCTGCAGCCGGTCAATCTTTATGTTGTAAAGAAAGACTTGCGCCAAGAAGAATTTAATAAGGAAAAGCTGCTTACCGGTATTCGCAAGGCCTGCGAGAAGCGCCCGCTTGCAGCTGAAGCGGTGGAGAAGCTTGCGGATGACGTGGAGTCCGGGCTGGTTCATATGGGAAAGGCTTCCATTCCCACCTCGCTTATCGGCGATATGGTAATGTTGCACCTAAAAAAGCTTGACAATATTGCTTATATACGTTTTGCCAGCGTATACCGTGATTTTGCTGATATTACCGACCTCAAACAGGAGGTCGATACGCTGTTAGGTCATCATGCTCCGCCTGATGGGCAGTTAACGTTACCGAGTTAATCAAAAGGCATTCGAGCAAATTCAACCCGGGGGATTATTATGAGTAAATCTTATGATTCTAAAGAGGGAATTGGCGAGCTGTTAAACCGTACACAGATAGCGCGTTCTGTTTACAATGCGGCTGCATCAATGGGTATGTCAGATCGTGAACAGATTGATAATATTACGGGCGTGGTTATCGCCCGCTTAGAACGCCCTGCTATGCTGCCCGGTATGGAAGAGTTCATGCCGAAGGGGGCGAAACAGCCGTTGTCTGTAATTTCTGAGCCGGACATTTTGGCGATAGTAAAAGAGCTTCTGGCAGTTGGGGAGTCGTTAACGCAGGAGGTTATTCCACCGCCGGCACATTTAGCCTTATATGATGATAACTCTGATATTAAACCGGCCGAGAGCAAAGTATCGGCAACATCAAAAACAGAATCTAAAGCACGTTCCAAGAAGGAGACTTCCGCAATGCCTGTCAAAGCCAAAGTAAACACTGCTAAACTCAGCCAAAATGCCATGCGCGTGTTGGAAAAACGTTATCTGAAAAAAGATAAGCAGGGCAATGTAATAGAGTCTCCTGAGGATATGTTTCAGCGGGTGGCGCAGACTATTGCTGCTGCGGAACTGAACTATAATCCCCAGGCTGACGTGCAGGCTTGGGCCGATAGGTTCTATGAGGCGATGACTAATCTGGACTTTTTGCCAAATTCACCTACTCTTATGAACGCAGGACGCGAATTGGGGCAGCTTTCGGCCTGTTTCGTGCTGCCTATTGATGACTCGATGGAATCTATCTTCGAGGCAGTCAAGAATACGGCGCTGATTCACAAGAGCGGCGGCGGTACCGGTTTTTCTTTTTCGCGCTTACGTCCTGAGACTGATCGCGTGGGGACAACAGGCGGCGTGGCAAGCGGACCGGTGTCGTTTATGCGCGCCTTTGATGTTGCCACTGATGTGATTAAGCAAGGCGGCACACGCCGCGGCGCTAATATGGCCATTCTGAATGTGACGCATCCGGATATACTGCGCTTTATTAGCTCTAAAGAAGATATGGTATCGCTGACTAATTTCAATATATCGGTTGCTGTCACAACTGATTTCATGCAGTCTGTCAGAGCCGGCGCGGATTATGAGCTGATTAATCCGCGTACCAAAGAGTCGGCTGGTAAGCTTAACGCTAAGATGGTGTTTGATAAGATGGTGGAGCTGGCTTGGAAGACGGGCGATCCCGGGGTGATATTTATTGACAGTATCAACAAAGATAATCCCACCCCGCAAATAGGGCAAATTGAGAGCACTAATCCATGCGGCGAGCAACCGCTTCTACCGTATGAAAGCTGCAATCTAGGCTCAATTAATCTATCGCGCATGCTGAAAAACAATGAAAAAAAGGAGATAGATTACGAGAAGTTAAGAAGCACGGTAAAGCTGGCGGTGCGTTTTCTAGACAATGTCATTGACGTTAATCGTTTCCCCATTCCCGCAATTGGCGAAATGACCCGGCGCACGCGTAAGATTGGATTGGGAGTGATGGGTTTTGCCGATATGCTCATTCAGCTCGGCATACCCTATAACTCCGAGGATGCCTTATATGTGGCTGAGGATGTTATGGGTATTATTAACAATACGGCGCATAAGGTTTCAATGGAATTAGGCGCGGAACGCGGCGAGTTCCCGGCATTTTCCGGCAGTATCTATGATAAGCCGGATGCGCCTAAGGTGCGCAATGCCTCATGTACCACGATTGCTCCGACCGGTACTCTGTCCATAATTGCTAATTGCTCAGGCGGGGTTGAGCCTGTCTTTGCCCTGTCTTTTACGCGGAATATTCTTGACGGAGCTAAGTTTATTGAGGTTAACCCATATTTTGAGGAAGCGGCTCGAGCCGGCGGATTTTACTCAGAAGATCTGATGCATAAATTAGCCGACGGAGAGCATCTTAAGGATGTCGAGGGCGTGCCTGACGCCGCTAAACTGGTATTTGTTACAGCTCACGACATTGAGGTGCAGTGGCACGTGCGTATGCAAGCAGCTTTCCAGCGCCATACAGACAACGCTGTTTCTAAGACGGTAAATTTCTCCAAGGATGCTACTGCTGCCGATGTGGCAAAAGTATATATGATGGCTTATGAAGAGAAACTAAAAGGCATCACGATTTATCGTGACGGCAGTCGGGACGGACAAGTACTTACAACAGGCAAAGATTGTGCCAAAGAAAAAGAAAAGGAAGTCCGCTCAGGTGTTTTATCCTCGCCGCGCAAGCGCTCCAAGGTGACCAACGGCTTCACTGAGCGTGTTACAACAGGGTGCGGTTATATTTATGTTACAGTCAACTCCGATGAGAATGGCATTTGCGAGGTGTTTTCACATTTGGGCAAGACTGGCGGTTGCGCGGCGGCGCAATTGGAGTCCTCATGCCGGCTTATTTCGCTCGGGCTGCGCTCCGGTATTGACGTGGCTTCTCTTGTGAAACAGCTTAAAGGTATTCGCTGTCCGTCTATCGCATGGGAGAATAGCAAGTCTATTCTCTCCTGCGCCGATGCTATTGCCGGGGTGCTTGAGCATCACGCCGGTCTGGCATGGGCTAAAGATGAAGATGGTGTCGGATATGATATTCAGGACTTAGGTCTGGTGAAAAATGTGGCGGGGCAATGCCCTGAGTGTACAAGTTTGCTGGCCTATCAGGAAGGCTGCTTGGTATGTCCCGGCTGCGGATATACCAAGTGCTAAATAATTAAGCGTGGCATTATTTAAGATGAAGGAGGTGAGAAACCATAGATAAAAATGAACGAGTCATGATATTCATTGACGGCTCAAACATGTATCATTCGCTGAAATCATATTTTAAACGAACCGATCTAGATTTAGCTTGTTTTAATCAGAAATTATTGGAAAAGCGCCATTTGGTGCGTATGTATTATTATAATGCAGTGGTTGGCAAGCATGAAGAGCCTGAGCGTTATAAGGAGCAGGAAAAATTCTTCAAAAGCATCGCCGCAATCCCGTATACCGAGTTGCGTTTAGGGCGTTTGGTTTACACCAGTCAGTGGCCTAACAGCCCGCCGTTTGAAAAGGGGGTTGACGTACAGCTTGCGACTGACATGATAACGCATGCGTTTAAGGGCAATTACGACGTAGCCGTATTGGTCGCCGGGGACAATGATTATGTGGGTGCCATACAGGCGGTCAAAGATAACGGCAAACATGTTGAAGTAGCCTTGTTCGGTCAGGAACGCACATCGCGTCAGCTAAGGGATGTTGCCGACCGTATCATCTCGCTTGACGGTCGCTTGATGCGCGGCTGCTGGAAAGTCCCGCAGATAGCTCAGAGTAATACCAAGCCGCGCCGCCAAAAGTATGCTGATACTAGGTGCAATAACCCACCAAGCAGCTTCCATGCGGCGCCGTGCCCGGACGCGGGCGCTGCTACGCATGATGAGGAAAATGACTATACCTGTAATAACGCTGACAACCTCTCGTATGGCGATAACATACGCTACGAACCGTAACCTCGCTGATTTTGCCGAAGCCCCTCGTTAACAGAGGGGTTTTGGATTATTGTTAGACTGTGCGTTGTACTAAGCCGCGCACTTGCGCTAATATTGGGCGATGTCTTTTGAGAATAAGATGCGCAAACAACCGCTTGGCCGTGCTGATTATTTCAGCGGCGGTCGACTGTCCGGAGAAGAAGGCACTGTTATTCGGGATTGGGGCGGGCGCTATCCATTTGCCTTGATTTATCCCAACAGCTATTTCATCGGTATGTCTAATTTGGGATTACAGGCTATGTATAGCCTGTTAAATAACCATCCGGAAACGATCGGGGAGCGCATTTTCTGGGAAAATGACGCAAGGCCTCTTCTAAGTCTGGAGTCTTCTCGCCCGCTTATGGATTATGCTTGCTTGGCGTTCTCTTTCTCCTATGAGCTGGACTATTTAAATCTGGCATCCATCCTAAAAGCGGGCTGTATACCGTTATATTCTATGGATCGCGATGATGCTTATCCGTTGCTTATTGCCGGCGGCCCTTGCATAACAGCCAATCCGATGCCGCTCGCCCATTTTTTTGATGCGTTATGTATCGGCGAAGGAGAGGTTATTCTGCCTGATGTGCTGCGTCACTTAACGCAAGGACTTCCACGTGCTGAATTATTACAAAAGCTGGCAGATGTGCCGGGAGTATATGTGCCCGCGTTGGCACGAGACAGAGCAGTTAAGCGACGCTACTTAGCGTCGCTGGATGATTTTCCCACCCATTCCTGTGTGCTTACGCATGACACGGAATTAGGAGAACTGTATCTTATTGAGGCGGAGCGCGGTTGCAGTGCTTCCTGCTGCTTTTGCCTGGTAAGCCGCGCTTTTTGTCCGCTGCGTTTTCATTCGCTTGATTCTTTGCTGCAGCAAGCGCGTGAAGGGCTAAAATATCGAGGGCGTATAGGACTTGTTGGCCCTGTTGTGACAGATCACCCGCAGATAGAAGAGCTGTTAGGTGGATTGCTGCGCATGGGGGCAGGCTTTTCTCTCAGCTCCATACGCTTAATGAATCTCAACGCGCGTATATTGGAGCTTATGGCGCACGGAGGAATACAAACGCTTGCGCTTGCGCCCGAAGCTGGTTCGCAAAGGCTGCGCCGGGCGATTCGCAAAGGATTCAATGAAGATGACATAATGTCAGCGGTTGATATGGTGTCGCAGCAGCCGTTCAAGCAGCTCAAGCTGTATTTTATGCTCGGGCTGCCATCTGAAACCGATGAAGATGTGGCCTCAATAATTGATTTAGCTTTGAGGTGCCAGAAGCGTCTTGGCAGTCAGCACCGCGGCTGCCGTCTCAGTCTGAATGTGGCTCCGTTTGTGCCTAAGGCCGGTACGCCGTATCAGTGGTTTGGAATGGCTCCCGAAGCCGTTCTCGAGAGTCGTATTGCCTGTCTGCGCGATAGTCTCAGCGGGCATGGTATAGAGGTTAAGGCAGAAGGCCCACAGTGGAGTCATGTACAGGCGGCGCTTTCGCGAGGGGATGATTCGTTTTCCGAAGCGCTGGCGAATATTGATCGGGTATCGCTGGCAAGCTGGAGGCGTGCTGCCAAGAAAGCGGGTGTCAACGTGGAACATTTCGCGCTGAATCATTGGGCGCGTGACACAGTGCTTCCATGGAGAGCGGTAGAGCTGTAGCGCGCGGTGCATCAACTTGCGGATGCCTTATAAGTATAGTTTAAGAATAATCCGATTCTAACCGTTAAGCAGCTCGTTAACGATGGCGTTAACCTCCTGCCCGTCGGCCTTGCCTTTCACCAGAGGCATCAGCTTGGGCATGAGCTTGTTTTTATCTTGTGGGCCTAGGCAGCCTACCTCGGCAATTAACTTCTTCACAAGGGCGCTTATTTCCTCGCGACTCATCTGCTCAGGAAGGTAAGCCTTCAAAATATTCATCTCAGCTTCTTCTTTAGCCGCCAGCTCAGGTCTGTTTGCCGCACTATATGCCGCAATACTTTCTTTGCGCTGTTTCATCTCTTTGGAGATAACGCCGAATATGTCGCTGTCGCTGAGCGTGGCCTGCTTGGCGATTTCAGAGTAGTTTATAGCCGATAACAGCATGCGAATTACT
>WRDV01000005.1 GCA_009779655.1 Dehalococcoidia bacterium | reverse complement strand
CAGGCTTTGTCGGAAATATCATGCCGGTGTTGTGCACACTCCATATTTCTAACTCCTACAATCTGTTATGTTACAGAGTATAGTGTTATTTCTATCTATATCTCTTGTCCACACTATCTAGTAGTATACAATATTGGGCTTGTCAAGGTTTTCTGGACACTTTGTTACAAATCACCAAATATATTTGAAAAGGAGTATCGGCAAGCCCACTTTACTCCCCTAGCTAGTGTCTACATGAGTTCATGATAAGATCTTAGCCCAGATAGCAATGCATCTGATATGGACTGCGACGAGAAACGAAGTAGTGTTCTTGGCATAGCGTGTAGCAATACCCCTCCAACGTTTGGGCATAAGGAATGCATTTTCAACCAAATGGCGTAATCTGTATAAGACTCTGTTTAAATATTTGTTGTTTGGGCTGCTTGCTATTTTGGGTACCAGTTTTATCATGCACAAAGCTGCTCCATTTCGTGTACCAAGCATAAAGTACATAAAGAGGAACTTCTCTGATCGTTTCTGATTAGCTTATCTACTTTCAGACAAAGGTCTATGCAGAACTCTAGAGCCTGTCTCGCTTAGGGTTTTCCTCGCCATCCTGTCATCGATTTCTCGAAGAATCGGTCTTGGACTTGGGCGGTATCCTAGCTTTTCGTAAGTGCTGTGCTTGCTATTGTGGCCTTTCTTATAGCCCTCTGTCGTCAGTTTCCAAATTGACAGTAGCGAGAGGCTGTGATAACCTGCCACAACATAAAGACAGGAACTATCTCGAAAGGAGTTTATATGGATGACTTAAAGGAAAGAATAGAATCCTCCCTTAACAAAGTTCGCCCTGCTCTGGTTGCCGATGGAGGCAATGTGGAATTAGTTGATGTAAACGCCGGAGTGGTCAAGGTAAAACTAGTAGGACATTGCGCAGGCTGCCCGATGTCTATGATGACTCTCAAGAATGGTATTGAACGTATCCTCAAACAGGAAATCCCGGAGGTCAAACAAGTCATCTCCGCCTAAGTCATTTTAGTCTATTGAGAGAAGTTGGGCGGGAGCTTTTTGTTCCCGCCTTTTTTGTTGCTGTGCGCCTGAGTACTACTTTCAAGCGTTTATTTTATGAATCTTCCGGAAAGATACACGCCCGCAGCTATTTTTCCAGCTCAAAAACTTTATGCAGCGCCCTACTAGCCTCATTAGCTCTGTCATCGGCAATAATAACTGTTATCCGTATTTCAGAGGTAGTAATTAGTTGAATATTAATGCCTGCGGCAAACAGCGTACTAAACATAGTAGACGCATAACCGGGCGTATTCTGCATACCGCTGCCTATGATGCTTACCTTGGCCAATTTAGTATCAGCCACACACTCACAAGCACCAACGTTTTCGGCGATCGGTTTTACAATCTGTAAAGCTTTCTCGACATCGCCTTTTGTCACAGTAAAGGTAAGATCCGTAATGTTTTTTATGCTGGCGTTTTGTACGATGGTATCCACGCTGACACCCGCTTTGGATAGCGGCGCAAATATGGAAGCAGCAATACCGGGCATATCCGGCACCCCAACAATTGTAATCTTAGCCACATCCATATCCTGTGTAATAGCTGTAACCTTGTTTCGTATCTCCATAAGTCCTCCATGAATAAGCGTCCCGGGGCGATCGTTGAAACTGGAAGCCACCAGTATCGGAACACTATAAATTTGCCCCATTTCAACAGCGCGCGGGTGCATTACCTTGCTGCCATATGTGGCCAGCTCTAACATTTCGTCATAGCTGATTTCTTTCAGCTTAGCAGCTTCCGGCACAACGCGCGGATCGGCAGTAAAAATACCCTCTACGTCAGTGTAACGTTCACATACACTAGCTCCCAAGCTTGCGGCTAACGCCACTGCTGTAGTATCAGACCCGCCGCGTCCCAGCGTTGTGATATCATCACTCTTGGTAATGCCCTGGAAACCGGCTACAATAACAATGTTTCCCTCTTTTATTTCATGCACAATACGACCGGGGTTGATGCTAAGAATGCGCGCGCGGCCGTGGTTAGAGTCTGTCTGAATACCAGCCTGCGTTCCAGAAAGGCTGATGGCTTTACAATCCATATTCTCAAGCGCCATGGCCAAAAGCGTGCTGGATACCATCTCCCCTGTAGAAAGCAGCACATCCGCCTCTCGCGCATTTGGCTTATCTGTTATCTGATAAGCCAGCTTGATAAGATCATCAGTCGTATCACCCATAGCAGAAACCACCACGACTACGTCGTTGCCAGCCTGTTTAGCAGCAATCACGCGCCGTGCCACATTGCGGATCCTATCCGCGTTACCTACAGATGTGCCGCCATATTTTTGTACGATAATAGACATTTTTCTAGATACTTTCGCCGGCTGTTTCCAGCCTTAATAAATAATTACTGCCGGTACTGTTTTTACTTTTATCTGCATATTATAATATAAAAAACACACTACCATTTGCACAGCACGAATCTATTATTAACCGCGCCCCCGTAACTTATCCCACCAAGACGGTTTGCCGTGCGCTCCATAGCTTGGAGTAGGAAAACTCTGCTCGCATCTGTTGCAGCGCCAAGTTTTATACATCTTGTTGTACGACAGATTAGAGCCGCCGCAACGCGGGCAAAGTGCTGTCCCGCGCGTTTCACGGCGTTCGCGATAGTATTCATCTTCACGGCGCGGCATATCAGCTTCCTCCTATAAAACGGCGCATGACGTCATGTCCTTTGTGAACCAGCTCACCCGTCTTCTTAGCTTCATTCTCCGTAAAACGCCGCGCGCTATCAGCCTTAAAGCCGTGTCCCCACTGAAGGAAAGGCACGTACTCAGCCACATGGGTGCACATCTCCACCGGAGTAGGATGGTCAGGCATAACCAGCAGGCGCAATCCCCCTTTATAGCGACAAATGCACGATATTATCTCTGAATCAATCTTCTCAATGGCAGCAATTTTTTCTGCAGCATTACCTGCATGTCCAGCCTCATCAGGAGCCTCAACGTGTATGACCACCAAATCATGTTTTTCCAACGCTGCCATCGCCCCTTCAGCCTGCCCGGTGAAATTATTAGACATATTGTCTGTCACGCCTACGATATCCAATATGTTCATACCCATCATCATGCCCATACCGCGCAATAAATCCACCCCTGAAGTCAAAGCTGCGCTTAGCTTATACGCTTCATTGAACTTAGGAGTCCGCGGAATAGGGCCGCTGCCCCAGAATAGCCATGCGGAGGTAGCCGGTATCTGTCCGCGCGCCGTACGCCGGTAGTTTACCGCCTGTTGTTTAAGCACATCCTGCGAATCATGCATAAGTCGGTTAAGTAATCTGCTTCCGCGCCCCTTGGGCAAGTACTCTGCTACGGACTTGCCTGTAATATCATGCGGCGGAGTACAGACTGCGCGAGTGGTTTCCATATGTCCCTTTATCTTAAGTAGATGGCGATAACCAACGCCGGGATAAAACTGAATCGCATCGTTACCCAAGCGCTCGTTAATGGCACAAATCAGCTGATGTGATTCTTCGTTTTCAATATTGCCCGAGGAGTAGCTCCACATACGTCCTCCCTTGAGCGCTACTAAATTACATCGAAACACCGCCTCGCCGCGATTAACGGGAACGCCCATGCTGACAGCCTCAATCGCAGCGCGGCCTTTATAATATATCCCGGGATCATAACCCAGGAGAGACATGCAGGCCACAGCGCTGGAAGGCTCCATGCCGGCCGGCACATTGTTGGTCATTCCCAGCATGCCTTCACAAGCCAAAACGTCTAAGTTCGGCGTACGCGCCAACTCCAACGTGGTTTTGTTGCCATGCTCTTTGAGCGGCCACCCGGCTGCTCCGTCCATAATCAAAACACAGTACTTCACAAAATTTCTTTCTATTACAGTTTGGCTAACGCAACCGGCGATAATCTGCCAAAAATATCAAATTACTCTCAATATTTGCCCGGCAAATGGAAACAGCTTATAATGTTTCTTTGCGGGGCGTAGCGCAGTTTGGTTTAGCGCGCAGCGTTCGGGACGCTGAGGCCGGTGGTTCAAATCCACTCGCCCCGACCATTAATCCACAGCCGCTTTTGCTTCGTTCCACAACGCATTCTTTTCATGTGGCGTCATGCCGGATAAATTCAATTTGCGTTCGCAGCATAGTTTCTCCATGTATGAGAAACGCCGGTAGAACTTATGATTGGACTCGCGCAGAGCTGACTCCAGATCAATGTCTTGGTGACGGGCATAATTGGATAGCGTAAACAGCACATCACCAAACTCAACAGCTCTTTCATGCGGCGCAGTAACCTCTTTTACCTCGGCAATCTCCTCCGCTAGTTTATCAAGAATAGCATCATCACAGGACCAATCAAAACCCACCCGCGCAACTCTGTCTTGCACAGACTGACTATAAGCCAGCGCCGGCAGTATTTTAGGCACGCCGTCCAGCATACTATCCTCATCTTTTCGCTCTTTCTTCTTTAGCTCTTCCCAGCGCACTAGCACCTCGTCAGCATCTTTGGCGCCGCAGCCTGAACTGAACACATGCGGGTGGCGATAAATCAATTTGCGGCTTACGGACTCAATCACATCACCCATATCAAACCCGCCGACTTCTTTGGATACTTGGGCATGCAAAACCACCTGTAATAACAGGTCTCCCAGCTCAGAGCACAGCTTAGCACTATCGGCATTATCTAATGCCTCCAGCACCTCGTAACTTTCTTCCAGCAGATGCTCGCGCAATGACTCATGTGTTTGCTCGCGGTCCCAAGGACAGCCGCTTGGGCCGCGCAAAGAAGCTATTAGCTGCACCAAACTATTAAATTGTCTTAAGTCTTGCGGAACGTCCATTCTCAGTATTCCTGCCTTAATACGCAAATTATACAGCCAAGCTGCCATGCGAGCAATTGGCCGAGAACGTTGCAACTGCGACTGTCAGCTCGCTTGTCATCTTGACGCCAGCCAAGACGACTGTTACTCTTGTTTTGAAAAATAACTAACGAGAATGAATATGAAATTCTTTACGAAATTGGATGCGTGCATTAAGAAAAATAATAGTATCCTTTGTGTCGGGCTTGATCCGGATCCTGCGCTCATGCCTCCGAACGCCGATATCTTGAGCTTCAATAAGGCTATCATTGATGCTACAGCTGATATGGTGTGCGCTTATAAGCCTAATTTGGCTTTCTACGAAGCCGAAGGGCAGCGCGGGTGGAATATTCTCAAACAAAGCATTAACTATATTCCAAAATACATCCCTGTCATCGCAGATGCAAAACGCGGCGATATCGGCAATACTTCCAAAGCATACGCAAGAGCTATATTTGAGGATTTGGGAGCGGATGCAATTACTGTCAACCCATATCTAGGGTTCGATTCCATAGAACCATTCACAAATGGCTACCCTGACAAAGGCGTATTCATACTATGCCGCACATCTAACAAAGGCGCTGCGGATTTTCAAAGTTTGTCGGTTACAATAAGCGGCATCGAGATGCCGTTATATCAAGCAGTGGCGCACAAAGCCAAGACTTGGAACTCTCTTAACAATATTGGGCTTGTGGTAGGCGCCACCTATCCCGCCGAGATGGCACGTTTGCGCCATGCGCACCCCGGCGTGCCTTTTCTTGTTCCCGGAGTAGGCACTCAAGGAGGCGACATCAAACAAGTGCTGGAGGCCGGGCAAAGCGCCTCAGACCATGGAATTATCATCAACTCCTCGCGCCAGATTCTTTATGCCTCGCGCGGAATGGATTTTGCCAAAGCTGCCGCCCATGCTGCTGAAGCCTTGCGCCAAGAAATTAACCTCTATCGGCTGGTCTCTTAAGAAGTCCATCAATGGTGATTGCTTTTCAAATAGACGATACGGTACACCTCAAAAAGGCCCATCCTTGCGGCAGTTTTGAGTGGAAAGTTACGCGTATAGGAGCTGATATTGGTCTTAAGTGCCGCGGCTGCGGACACTACATTCTAATGCCGCGTTCCCAATTGGAGCGCCGCATGAAAGGCGCTCTGCAAAGAAAGATCTAGCTTCAACTTTTAGACTTAAGCGAATGCTCCTGTCCCGCGCGCACCACATTGGTAACACCCAATATCGCTTCAATGCGGCTCATAATACGAGAAAGTTGTGGCAGCCCGCTGGTTTCCACGTCAAGGAAAATTGAGGTGGTATGATTTTTATGCTCATTTACATTCATGTTAGAAATATTGACCTTCTCTTCAGCCAACAACGTCGATATATCACGCACTAATCCCACTCTATCCCATGCCTCTACTTGTATCTTTGCGGGATAATTCACGGCAGCCCGCCCCCATTCCACGCTCACAAATCTCTCCTTTTCGTCTTCGCGTGCAACGTTATAGCAATCCTGACGATGTATTGTAATGCCTCTATTACGCGTAACGTAGCCTATAATTAGATCGCCAAGAACCGGATTGCAGCACTTCGCCAGATTAGTCAGTAAATCACCCGTGCCAAGTACCTGGATTCCGCCGGCCGCAGAACGCGTAATAGAGGTTTCCACTACTACCGGCTTAGGCTGTCCCTGCGCTGCAAGTTTAACAGCGACGGTCTGCGTATTTACATCGCCGCAGCCAATAGCTGCAAGAAAATCATCAATATTATCGTACTTGAATAGACGGGCTATCTTATCGCGGTCGCTCGCGTCAAGCCCAAGGTGCTTCAATTCCTTGTCAAGCATCTCGCGCCCCAAATCAATATTCTCGTTACGCGCCTGCTTCTTAAACCATTGGCGGATTTTCTCACGAGCATGCGAGCTTTTGACATAACCCAGATTGGGACTCATCCAATCGCGGCTGGGGCCTTTATCTTTCTTGGAAACAATGATTTCAACCACGTTACCGTTGGAGAGATTGTAATCCAGCGATACCATACGCCCATTAACTTTGGCTCCTGCGCAACGATTACCCAGATCTGTATGGATGCGATACGCGAAATCAACCGGCGTAGACCCCTTGGGCAGATCTTTAATCTCGCCCTTAGGTGTAAAAACAAAAACCTGATCATTGAAAATATCTGTCTTGACCGATTCTAAGAATTCCTCGGCTCCAGCCATCTCCCTATGCCAGTCAATCAACTGACGCAGCCAACCGATGCGCTCTTCAACCTCAACGTCTTTAGCGTCTTCCTTATAGCGCCAGTGAGCTGCAACTCCAAATTCAGCCACGCGGTGCATATCACGAGTGCGTATCTGTATTTCAAGGGGAGTAGTACCTTTGAACAATACTGCCGTATGCAGTGATTGGTAGCCATTAGGTTTTGGGTTGGCAATGTAGTCGTCAAAAGCGCCCGGAATAGGATGCCACATGTTATGCACAATACCCATGGTGTGATAGCACTCAGGAATAGTATCCACCAATACGCGCACAGCCAGTAGATCGTAAATCTCATTGAACTGGCGCCCCTGCGCCGCATAGCGCTCAATTTTCTGGGCAATGCTGTATAGATGCTTGGGGCGTCCAGATATATCGGCATTAACAGCTAGGCGGGAAACCTCATTGCGCAATATGCGTATTACTTCCACCACAATTTCTTCGCGTTCTACGCGGCGGCTGGCCACAAGCTTTGCAACCTGACTATACTTCCGCGATTCCAGGTAGTGAAACGCCAAATCCTCAAGTTGCCATTTGAGCTCCCAGATTCCCAAGCGATGCGCCAGCGGCGCATATATTTCCAGCGTTTCGCGCGCGATAGCCTGCTGGCGGTCCGGCGACATAACAGCCAAGGTACGCATATTGTGTAGGCGGTCAGCTAATTTTATAAACACTACGCGCAAGTCGTCCGCCATAGCTACCAGCATCTTGCGCAGATTCTCCGCTTGCTGTTCACGCGCCGAAGAGCGATGCTGCAGCTCATCAAGCACAGGAAGAGCCAGTTTGGAGAGCTTTGTTACGCCGTCTACCAGCCGCGCCACATCCAAGCCAAACTTTTCTTCAATCTGCTTAAGAGAAATACCGCAATCCTCGGTAACATCATGCAGTAAGGCTGCTACTAAGGTGGTAGCATCCATCTGCTGATCAGCCAGCGTCAACGCGACTTGAAATGGATGTTCTAGGTATGGATCGCCGGACAGGCGCAACTGCCCTGTGTGAGCAATAGCGGCATAGTCAAAGGCCGCCTCTACAAAGGCAAGTTTTTCAGGAGGAAGATATTTTGCTGCTTTTTCCAGCAATACTTCAGCCGTCATCGCAGCGCCTCATTTCAATGAGAATTGGAGTAAGTATAAATCAAGCGCGAGGCTTAAGCAAAAACCAAGATGAAAAAAGAAATACTATCAAAGCTTTGTAGCTATGATTATGGTAAAAGCTTTTTTTGGATTTCCTCAACCTTGCGCCGCAGAATATGAGAACCGGCAATATCCTGAGCAATCTTCTCACAAGCATAGCTAACCGTCGAAGCGTTGCGTCCGCCAAAGGCAATGCCTATATCTGAAAGAGAACTGTTGCTTTGCCGGCGCATCACATACATAGCCACCTGACGCGCCTGCGCCGTTTCCTTGTCGCGTCCGCGTCCAAGCAAATCATCCGCCGTTAAGTCAAAGACATCGGCCACCAACCCGATGACGCCCTGCGGGCTATTGGGCGCTTCAGGCAGAGCGCTGCGAGTGCTAGCGACATCCCTCAGCGCCTTGACCGCAAGCTCAGGCGTTATATGTGCACGAAGCAGCCGCGCATAAGCAATAACGCGATTCAGCTTCCCCTCTAGCTCGCGGATATTCTGTTTTATTTCCTGCGCCATCATATCCAGAACATCAGGAGACACCTTCGTCTGCGTCTGCTCCGCCTTAGATTGCAATATGGCCAAGCGCGACTCAAAGTCAGGAGGCTGAATATCTACAGCTAACCCCCATTCAAAGCGGCTACGCAACCTCTCTTGTAACAAAGGCATGCTCTTTGGCGGGCGATCACTGGTTATGACAATCTGCCGCCCTGCGTTATGCAAATCGTTGAAAGTATGGAAAAAGCTTTCCTCTGTTGCTTCTTTGCCGCCAATGAAATGAATATCATCCACAATCAGTATATCCGCAGAGCGGTATTTTGCGCGGAATTCTTCAGTTCGCCGCTCGCGCAAAGCCGCCACAAACTCATTGGTAAATTGCTCGCCGGAAACATAAACCGGACGCAGGTTGTTCTCCAGCGCTTTATGTCCGATAGCTTGTACCAGATGGGTTTTGCCCAAACCGGGATTGGAATAAATAAAAAGCGGATTATAATTTTGTTCTGACGAACGCTTAGCGGCGCCGACAGCAGCGGCATGCGCCATACGATTGCCGGCTCCTATTACAAAATTGTCAAAAGTATACCTGGGGTTAAATCCATAGAGCGCCGAGTTATTCCTGCGGTTCTCGATCTTGCTGTCAGAACAATCTTCCTGCGCCCATTTTATCTGAAAACGCACGCTCACTCCTCGGTGAATCAGACCTATGAGAGTCTTCTCGATAAGAGAGCGCTGGCTCTTCTCCAAATACTCGGAAATAAAAGTATTCGGAACGCCTACCAAAAACTTGTCGCCGTCGTAGGCCAGTCCTTCAGTGCCTTTGAACCATGTGGAATAGTTAGATTTGCTAACCTGCAACTGGATCTCGCCGAGGGCGGCTTCCCAGATTTCTTTGGCAGAATTCATAAGTTATGCATTTCCTCTGTTACTTAGCTCGTCAAACAATGTCTATATAATTTCGTCATATATGCGCTGAGCCTGCGGCTACGGCCGGATGCTACGGCCAAGCTCAGTGGAATTAAAAAGTGTTCATAATGGTACCAGCGGCTATTGAATTCCAGCAAGAGCTCTGGCAAAAGTTTGGCAGCGGTTTGAGAGCTAAATAATCCCTTCAAAGTCTCTCAAGCTAGCCTTTTCGACTCTTTTCGGCTATCATCAGCCTAGGCAGACATAACACAACCTATATAACCACTAATTTTACATGAAGCTGCGGTTATGTTCAGCTTTTCTTGTGGGAGTGTTTTATTCGTGTTAGAATGGCTGCAACAGGAGAAGTCAATGCGCCTAGTCTTCATGGGAACACCCTCTTTTGCCGTGCCTGCGTTGCATCAGCTGGTAATAAACAATTACATACCGGTCGCGGTTTACACCAAACAAGACAAGCCGACAGGAAGAGGACGGGAGGTACGCTTTTCAGCAGTTAAAAACGCCGCTTTAGAACTTGGGTTGAAAGTGCTGCAGCCGGACAGCCTTAGAAAGACAGTTGTCCAAGCCGAGCTGGCGGCACTGTCGCCAGACTTGATTATTGTTGCGGCTTACGGGCAGATACTACCCCCTGAAGTACTAGCATTACCGCGTTATGGCTGTATCAACATCCACCCATCGCTGTTGCCGCGCCACCGCGGCGCGGCACCGGTTGTTTCTACTATACTCAGCGGCGATAAATGGAGCGGGGTAAGTCTCATGCAAATGGACGAAAGACTAGATACAGGTCAAATCGTCGCGCAAAACCATGTGCTTGTACGCGACGACGATACCGCAGGAGTACTTAGCGATAAATTGTCACTCATATCCGCACAAATGCTTATAGATATCTTGCCGCGCCTAACAAAGGGCACTATTGCCATGCGTCCGCAGAATGACTCTCAAGCCACATACTTTAAGCCGCTAGAAAAGGAAGCCGGGGAAATTAATTGGGCCGCTCCGGCGGTAGATATATGGCGCCAAGTGCGCGCCTACCAGCCATGGCCTAGCGCCTTCACACGCTTAAACGGCAGAATAATTAAGGTGCTGGAGGCAACGCCGCATGAAAACAACTGGGCCGCCACTGCGGGCAGCGTGATGCCCCTTGGAAGGGGATGCGGCGTGATTACAGGTCATGGAATTCTTGAGCTGCGAAGATTACAAATTGAGGGCAAGCAGGCTATGTCATGCGTTGATTTCCTCAACGGACAGCGTTCTTTTATCGGCGCAATATTGCCTAATTAATGCCGCGCTGACTGTGCCTCGTAAACCGTATCAATCGGCAGGCTCAAGCCTTTGGCAGCCTCATTGGCTAAACGGTCGCAATACTCGTTCTCAATGTGGCTGCTATGCCCTTTCACCCAGCGAAACTCCGCATCATGCTTACGGCATAACCTCAACAGACGTTCCCACAGATCAGGGTTAAGCGCCGCCTCTTTTCTGTTACGCATCCAACCGTTAGCCTGCCACTTGCGCGCCCAACCTTCAGTCATTGCGCGCACTAAGTATTGTGAGTCGCTGAAAATAATAACTTTGCAACGTTCTTTCAGAGTATCCAAGCCGCTGATGGCAGCCATTATCTCCATACGGTTATTGGTAGTAAGACGAAATCCGCCGCTCTTCTCGACACGCGCGCCGCAAGTCTCTATGAGAGCGCAATAACCGCCGGGCCCAGGATTGCCCATGCAAGCGCCGTCGGTATAAATTATTACATTAGGTACAGACATAAGTGGTAGCTTTTAATATCGTCTTTGGCGCATCAGTGTATTTTCTGCTGAAGTCTCTCTATTAGCATGTCAAGCGCTACCGGCTCCTGCCGCGCAGTACGCATATCACGCAGCATGACAACCTTCTGCACAACCTCTTCATCGCCAATAATAGCAACATAGTGGCACCCGGAACCGTCTGCCTGCCTTAGCTGTGCTTTGAGACTACGCGGAGTATAAGTCATCATTGTAGCAATGCCATGACTGCGAAGCTGTCCCGACACTTTAACCGCTGCTTGGCGCGCAATGTTTCCCATCCATACTATAAAAACGAGCGGCTTCGGCACCTCCGGAATAACAATTTCCTGTTTTTTGAGATTTATGATAATGCGCTCAATGCCGGCGGCAAACCCAACAGCCGGAGTAGGTTTTGCGCCCAATTCCTCTAACAGACCATCGTAGCGCCCGCCTCCGGCGATGGTACTCTGACCCAGTTTCTCCTCCGGCTGTATTTCGAAAACGGTTTTAGTGTAATAATCCAGACCGCGCACCAGACTTGAATTAATCTCAAATGGCAGGTGCAGCGTCAAAAGATGCGATTTCAACTGCTCGAAATGTTCTTCGCACTCCTGGCAAAGGTTTTCTACGCTACGCGGCGCTCCTATCATGAGTGACCGGCAGGCAGATTTTTTGCAATCAAGTAAACGCAGGGTATTCTTATCCAGTCTTACTTTGCAATCACCGCACAACTCAGCTTTATACCCGGCATAATATTCCTTAAGCCTAGCCAAATAAGCAGGCCGGCATTTGTGGCAGCCAATACTGTTGATCTGTAATGTGAGGTTTCGCAAGCCTAACAAAGCGAAAAAGCGCCAAGCCATATCTATTAATTCAGCGTCCAGCACAGCATCGCCATCGCCGATAGCCTCAAAACCAAACTGGTGATGTTGACGATAGCGCCCTGCTTGAGGGCGCTCGTAGCGGAATATTGGAGCGTGATAAAACAGCTTTACCGGCTGAGGACAAGATGCCATTCCATGCTCAATATAGGCGCGGCAGACAGAAGCGGTACCCTCCGGACGCAGCGTCATCTGATCGCCGCTACGATCGTTAAATGAGTACGTCTCCTTCTCCACGATATCAGTACCTGAGCCGACTGTACGCACAAACAATCCCGCAACTTCAAAAACCGGCGTATCAATGCGTTCGTATCCGTATAGCCGCGCCAGTTCCTCGGCCTTCTCTTTTAGAAAACTCCAGTACGGCTGATCCTCCGGCAGTATGTCCTGTGTGCCGCGCGGCGCTTGAAACACATCCTATCTCCTGTCTAACTAAGGCAAGGATAGCGCAAATATCCATGGCATGTAAAGCTTGAGTATTGCACAGATTTTGCATAACGCCGCCTGTTTTTTGATAAGTGCCATGATACTTTCTATAACATGCTTTATTCTTACGCTCAGCAGAATGCCTTTTTGATCCGCTTGCATAACTTACCCATGCCTGTTCAGCCGTAAAAATACCATTATGCTATTATTATGGTTATTAATATCTTATATCTAAACTAAATTTGTAAACAAAGATAATACTACTAAAAAGATTCGATAATTATGTTGGATAGAGTAGCCATAAAGGTGAAAGCCGGCGACGGAGGTGACGGAGCCGTTACTTTCAGGCGCGAGAAATTTGTGCCCTACGGCGGGCCGGACGGAGGCGACGGCGGTATAGGTGGAAATGTTATAGCTAAGGCTGATGCCAGTTTGAACACACTAGCTTTTTTTCATAGCGGCAAATTGTATAAGGCTGAAAATGCAGGAGATGGTCAGCGCCAGAGAAAACACGGGAAGAACGGAGAGGATTTGTTGTTGGCAGTGCCTGTTGGCACGATGGTACAAACTTGTGAAGAGAATGGCGAGTTATTACTGTTAGCAGATTTGGCATCTGACCAGCAGTATGCAGTGATTGCGCGCGGTGGAAAAGGCGGCTTAGGCAACTCTCATTTTGCCTCCGCGGCTAACCAAACGCCGCGATTAGCAGAGAAAGGCGCCGTCGGAGAAGAAAAAGACATTGTATTTGAGTTGCGCCTGCTGGCTGATGTTGGAATTATTGGTTATCCCAATGTCGGTAAATCGTCGCTATTAAACTCGTCAACTGCCGCTAATCCCAAAATTGCCGATTACGCTTTTACAACTATTGAACCTATGCTTGGTGTTGTGCGAACCACAAAACAACGTTTTGTTATATGTGAAATACCGGGGTTGATCGAAGGGGCGCATTTAGGCAAGGGTCTGGGGCATGACTTTTTACGCCATGCTATACGTACGCGAGTATTAGTGCATTTATTGGACGGAACCTCTTCATCTTCTGTGGATGATATGATTGCCGTCAACAACGAGATTTCTCTTTTCGATGCGTCATTGTCGCGTAAGCCGCAATTAGTGGTTATTAACAAGATTGATATGCCTGAGGTTAAAGAGCGCCAAACGGAATTGCGCCGTATGTTCAAAAGTATTGGTATCAAACTGCGTTTTGTTTCTGCGGCGACGGGCGAAGGCGTTGCGGAGTTAATGGAAGACGTGTTGGAATTGCTGCAACAGCATCCGCTGCCGGCGTTGCCGGAAGAGGATGTGCCCGAGCTGCACCCTCGCAGTGCGACACTTGGACTTAGCGTGGAGAAGGCAGACGGAGCCTTTATTATACGTTCCCCCGGTTTGGAACGTATGGTAGCCGGCAGCGATATCAGAAACCCGGAGGTGCGCCGTCAGATAGGCAGACGTATCAGCAGTCCGCGTTTGCGCCGCGTTATTGAGCGCGCCGGTATTAAATCCGGCGATAAGATACGCATCGGTGATTTTGAATGGATGTGGTAAAGTCATGAATATCGCTGTATTCGGCGGTACGTTTGATCCTATCCATAATGGGCATCTTGCGGTAGCTGATGTTGTGGCCAGCCGATTGGCGGCGCAGGTAGTTTTCGTTCCGGCTGGCCAACCGTGGATGAAGTGCGAGCGCCGTCTTGCACAGGCATCTGATCGCTTGGAAATGGTGCGCCGCGCTATCGACAGGAATAGCCGTTATAGCCTCTCTGTTGTCGAAACAGAGAGGCTTGGTCCGAGTTATACCATAGACACCATCCGTCAGTTAAAATGGCAGAATATGCCTTGTGACGAGTTGTATTTTATCCTCGGGTGGGATAGTCTGCTTAGCCTGCCGCGCTGGCGTGAACCTGAAGCGCTCATACAAATGTGCCGCATAGTGGCAGTTCCGCGCGTTGGGTATGACATGCCTGATGCCGTCGCCATTGAGAAGTTAGTCGAGGGCCTCTCCAAAAGAGTCGTGCTGCTGGACGAGCCCAAAATGGATATCTCATCCTCTGGCATCAGAGAAAGAGTGCGGCAAGGATTGCCGTTGGATAATCTTCTTCCGCAGGAAGTCGAGGGTTATATCAAAGAGAAAGGCATTTACCTATTTGAATAGGGCCGCAGCCGTATAAGCGGCCGGTATGCTTTTATTTGATTAGTGCGCGGTATAACTTATTCCGCTACAATGGAAAAAAGTTATTGGTTATAACTATATTGCACTCTATCTTAGATATCAAGATTCTTTACCGAGGTGGCGTGCGCTTGGATAAAGTTTTTGCGCGGCAATACCTCATCGCCCATAAGCATACTAAATATATTATCAGCTTTGGCGGCGTCCTCCACAGTAACTTGTAGAAGCGTGCGCGACAACGGGTTCATAGTGGTTTCCCACAGCTGCTCGGCGCTCATCTCGCCTAAGCCTTTGTAGCGCTGGACGTCTGTCTTCCTATTACCCTTTTTCATGCCGGCCAGCAGTTCATCTTTTTCTTGATCCGAATAGAGCCAATGCTCCTCTTTGCCGGCGTGAATGCGGTATAGAGGAGGCTGAGCGATAAACAGATGTCCTTGATTAATAATCTCGGCCATATGACGGAAGAAAAATGTCAAAAGCAGGGTACGGATATGTGATCCGTCTACGTCTGCGTCTGTCATCAGTACCACGCGATGATAGCGTAGTTTGCTGATATCAAGGTCGGTATCAATACTGGTACCCAGCGCGGTGATAAGGGCGCGTATTTCCTCGTGGGCAAGCATTTTGTCCGGAGAAGCCTTTTCCACGTTTAGAATTTTACCGCGTAGCGGCAGGATAGCTTGAAAGCGGCGGTTGCGTCCTTGTTTGGCCGAGCCGCCGGCGGAATCGCCCTCTACCAGATACAGCTCGCACAGCGAAGGATCTTTCTCTGAGCAGTCAGCTAATTTGCCGGGTAAAGTGCCTGTATCCAAAGAGCCTTTGCGGATGACCAAATCACGCGCCTTGCGGGCTGCTTCGCGTGCTTTTGAGGCAGTAATGCATTTATCAAGTATTTTCTTGGCGTCATCCGGATGCTCTTCTAAGTAGAGGGACAACTCGTCTCCGACGACGCTTTCCACGATGCTCTTGATTTCTATATTGCCCAGCTTGCCTTTAGTTTGTCCTTCAAACTGAGGATCCGGCAATTTTATGCTGATGACAGCAGTTAGTCCTTCGCGCACGTCGTCGCCAACAAGATTAGGGTCGTCATCTTTCAGAACTTTGGTTTTATGGGCGTAGTCATTGAGAACGCGGGTTAGTGCCGAGCGGAACCCTGTCATGTGAGTGCCGCCATCCATGGTGTTTACGCAGTTGGCAAAACTGATGGAGTTGTCGACATAATTGTTGCTGTACTGTAAGGCTACCTCCACCGCAACGGCGCCAACTTGCCTGAAGATGTAAATAGGATGGGAATGAACCATGGCTTTGTTGCGGTTAAGGCGTCGCACAAAGCCGGAGATGCCGCCTTCAAAATAAAAAGTCTGCTCCTTGCCGTGTCTTTGGTCGATTAAGGAAATCTCCAGTCCGCGGTTCAGATAGGCCATCTCGCGTATGCGGTCGGCCAGAGTATCAAAATCATATTCATACTCGGTAAAAATCTCATGATCGGCAAAGAAATTGGAGATAGTACCGGTGTTTTCTGATTTGCCGACAACTGTAACGGGTCCCGTAGGAACGCCGCGTTTATATTCTTGTTTGTAAAGGTTCCCGTCGCGCTTGACACTGACAGACATCCATTCGGAGAGGGCGTTTACTACGGATGCGCCCACACCATGCAGGCCTCCGGAAACCTGATATGCTTTGCCGCCGAACTTTCCGCCGGCATGCAGCACGGTCATAACAGTCTGTAGCGCAGAAACCTTGGTAGTTGGATGAATATCAACAGGGATGCCGCGCCCGTTATCTTCTATAGTCACCACATTGTCTGAAGATATGACAATAGAAATATGCGTGCATACGCCTGACATTGCCTCATCAACTGAGTTGTAGGCGATTTCATATATCAAATGATGAAGGCCGCGCTGATCGGTCGAACCGATATACATGCCGGGGCGCTTGCGGACTGCTTCCAGCCCCTCCATAACCTGAATGTCGGAGGCGGAGTATTCGGCGACTTCTTTTGTATTGTTTTGGATGTCGTCTGTTTCTTCTTGTGTCATCGTCTATTCACCTTCGCTAAAATGGGTTGTAATAGATAATTACTTAATGCTTAATATAACATTAAGATATCCCGTCCAAAACATGCGGAGCATGGTTCCAATATTCGAATTACCTGCATCATTATAGCATATGGCGAGCACGGCTTAAAAACACGCCGGAATAGTGCCAAAATAGAGAAAGAGTGGAGTTGAGCGTATATTCAATGCTTCAACTGTCAGATGAGAATGACTTATAATAGTAATTGAATGTGAGTTAAGTAGGGCAGCTTGCGTAACAGTGATTTGCCCCCTGTTGATTTATGGATAAATATCAGGCTGCTTTGGATTTTCTTTATAGTTTTGTGGACTACGAAGCCTCGCGTCAGCCGCGCTTGTCGCTAAACTGCGATTTGCAGCGCGTACATGATATGCTGGAGCGGCTGGGTAACCCTCATCTTGCAGCCCCATGCGTTCACATTGCCGGCACCAAGGGAAAAGGCAGTACGGCTGCTATGATTGCTTCGGTTCTTGCCGCCTCCGGCTATCGTACGGGTCTGTATACCTCGCCGCATTTAATAGATGTTAGAGAGCGCATCCGTGTGAGTGGACGGCTTATTTCGCGCGCTTCGCTTGTTAGCTGTGTGGAGCGTCTTAAGCCTGAAGTCTCATTAATTTGTGCGAACGCGGCCCATACCGGATTATTGACTACTTTTGAGATGCTTACAGTACTGGGTTTCTTGTATTTTGCTCGTCAGAAAGTGGATTTTCAAGTTGTGGAAGTTGGCTTAGGCGGGCGGCTTGATGCAACTAATGTGGTTCGGCCGGAGGTGTGCGCTATTACCACGCTTGGGCTCGATCATACCGATGTGCTTGGCGATACGCTGATTAAAATTGCCGCCGAGAAAGCAGGTATTGTAAAGCGTGGCGTGCCGCTCGTCAGCGCGCGACAGGAGTCGGAAGCGGCTGCGGTTATCGAGGAGGTTTGTCGGCTTAATGATGCAGTGCTAATACGGGCGGGAGTGGATATAAGCTGCAGTAGTTATCATGAGCGCCGCGGTATACAACAGCTTGAGATAAGAGGACGGCGCGGTACCTATCAGGCGAAATTGCCGCTTTATGGTCGCTTTCAACGGGAAAATGCGGTCGTGGCTATTGGTGTGTTGGAAATACTGTCCGAGCGAGGCTTTAATATTACGGCGCAGAGTATTGCAGACGGTCTGCGCCGAGTGCGCTGGCCGGGACGTTTTGAGCTGATTCGCAGGCATCCGCTGGTTGTTACAGACGGAGCGCATAATTTGCAGGCGGCGCGTGAACTAAAAGTTGCCACCGTTGATTTTTTGAAAGACAAATCGTGCGGTAAGCGAATTTTAGTTATAGGGATGTCTTCGGATAAAGATTACTCCGCAGTAGCGCGGGAGCTGGCCGAGCTTTTTGATGCGGTTATAACCACGCAGTCTCGGCATCCCCGCGCCCTTCCAGCAGACGTACTGGCGGAGACTCTTGCAAATACGCCTGTGGCTTTAGTAACAGCGCCTAATGTACCAGCAGCCTTGGACGAGGCGGTAATGCTTGGCGGCAAAGATGCTTTCATCTGTGCTACCGGCTCGTTATTTATTGCCGGAGAAGCCTTGCAGTGGGCAAAGAAACCGGGCAGTTAAGGCGTTTCTTCGGCTGTATCAAAATTGGTGCGAGCCTCGGCCGGCAGCATATTGTCCAATACTTTTTCCATGGCCATGGTATGGGCGCAAAGCCCTCTGTCACGGAAAAAACTACAGGTGCAAGACCACTGCTGTTTGGAGTATCTGACAGAGTGGTCGTCATTAGCGCCGCGAAAGACAGAAGAGAATTCGTTTATAGTGATGCGTTCCGGTTCTTGAGCATAGCGATGAGCTTTTTCAATTTTACCGATCAGACTGGACTGCATAGCGTTCCTCCTTAATAAAAAAGCACCGACTCACACGAGTACAGTGCTCTTAATTTACTCCAGCGAATATATATATCCTCATAGCGGCAAATGCTCCTTGGAATGATAGGCTATTTTACTACGGCCTGAGGCGAAAGTCTATAGGTAAACAAGCGTGGCGCCGGAAAGATGCAAAAATTTATTTGATCCGCATTATGTGTTTATAGGTTATAACTGCGCGACGGTATGCGTAGTTTCTCGGCAGCGATGATAGCCGAGATGTCATCCGTTGTGCTTTCTATGCGGTTGGAATGACTGACAACGACATAATCGAAAGAGGATAACTGCTCTATTTCTGAACGAGCAGTGTTAAGCCGCAATTCTAAATCGCTACTGCTTTCTGTGCCGCGCTTTCGTAGTCTCCTTGACAGTTCATCAAGCGAAGGCGGCATGAGAAATATCAGCACTGCATCAGGAAGATTTTTCTTGATGGTTATTGCTCCTTGTACATCAACTTTAATGATGACATCTTTGCCATGCGCCAAGGCTTGATGCACCGCAGCTTTTGGTACGCCGTAATAGTTCCCATATACTTCAGCGTGTTCCAATAGTTCATTGTTGCTGATCATACGAGTGAATTCTGGCTGTGATATGAAATGATAATGCTCTCCGTCAGTTTCGCCTAGTCGTTGCGAGCGGGTAGTATTGGTTATGATATGGACAGGCGATGTAGAGCGCGTTTTTAAAGCGCTGAGGGTAGCGTCCTTGCCAACGCCGGAAGGGCCGGAGAGTACCAGCACCAAATTGACAGGCGCGGAGAGGATATTATCAGGGCTATAGTTTAATTGATTCATCGCCTAACTCAGGATGTAGGACGGCGCTGCCGCGGCTAACCTGCAACCTGCCGGTAATAGTTTCCGGGGCAAGCGCTGCTAGAACAATGTGTCCGCTGTCTATGAAAATAACGGCTTTAGTACGACGCCCGTTGGTCATATCAACCAACATACTCTTGTTTCGAGCTTCTTGAATGGTGCGCTTAGTAGGAGCTGAGTTGGGTGAGGCAATGGCAATCACTCTATTCATTGCCAGAATATTACCGAATCCTACATGCACCATTTCTCCGGACATATTGTTCACCTCAAAACAGATTGTGCCCAATATCTTATACCCTTATTGGCTGCTAGGCAAGAGGGAGGCGCCCTCATAGGTATGAGTTGTGGCACAATGACCTTTTTAGCGCAGGAGCAACAATGGTCGCAGATTTGAAATGTCGTCATGGCTAGTGTTAAAGTATATTATTGGACCGATTGCATAGCCAGTTCTTTTTTAAAATTAATTATAAGAGCAGAGTCCTTTGTATAAGATACTAAAACGAGAATATCTAACGACTAGCACGCATTTGTTTGAGATTGAGGCGCCTAAGGTTGCCGCGCGGGCACAGGCGGGACAGTTTATTATCTTGCGCCATGGAGAAGGCGGAGAGCGCATACCGTTAACGCTTGCTGATTGGGATAAGTCTCGCGGCAGTGTCAAAGTGGTATTTATGGAGATAGGTTTAACCACATCAAAACTGGCATTACTGCAAGTCGGAGACTATATAACCGATTTTGTCGGGCCGCTTGGTTTGCCCACGCATGTTGAGAAATTTGGCACAGTGGTGTGCGCTGCGGGCGGTTTTGCTGTTGCCACCATCATGCCTGTTGTGCGTGCGTTGAAACAGGCCGGCAATCGTGTGATCAGTATCATAGGAGTGCGCTCCAAAGAATTGTTATTTTGGGAACGCGAGGTTGGGGCGCATAGCGATGAACTGATTGTCACAACTGACGACGGCTCATATGGGCGCAGGGGGTTAGTGACAGAACCATTGCGTGATTTGCTAGCGGCGGAGGATGCGCGCATTGATCATGTTATTGCCATTGGGCCTACTATTATGATGAAGTATTGCTGCCTTACCACAAAGCCTTTTGGAGTGAAGACTATTGTTTCACTCAATCCGATTATGGTGGACGGCACCGGTATGTGCGGCTGTTGCCGTGTATCCGTGGATGGTATTACGCGCTTTGCCTGTGTGGACGGACCGGATTTTGATGGTCATGCTGTAGATTGGGATGAACTGATGTCGCGCCAGAAAACCTATCTGGAAGAAGAGAAAAATGTGTTAAAGCGGTGGCAGTGTCAGCGCACCGGCCGTCGCGAATGGGATGCGGCGCATGGCTAATCCGCTAAATCTGAACCGTGTTGAAATGCCTCGTCAGCTCGCAGGCGAGAGAGCACAGAACTTTGATGAGGTGGCCTTGGGTTATACGTTCGAACAGATGAAAGAGGAGGCTTCGCGTTGTTTGTCTTGCGTGAAGAAGAATTGTGTGCGCGGATGCCCTGTGGGAATAGATATCACCTCCTTTATTTCTGCGTTGTGCGCAGATGATTTGTCAGGGGCTCTGGCTGCTATCAAAGAGAAAAATGCATTGCCGGGAATTTGCGGAAGGGTATGCCCGCAGGAAACACAGTGCGAATCGCACTGTGTATTAGATAAAAAAGGTGCTCCGGTCGCTATCGGTCGGCTTGAGCGCTATGTGGCAGACTGGGCACGGAGTCATTCGCAGCCGGCCGGAGAAAGAAAACCGTCGACAGATAAGCGCGTAGCAGTGGTCGGGTCAGGCCCGGCAGGGTTGACATGCGCCGCTGCTTTGGCCCGGCTCGGGCACCAAGTAACTTTACTGGAAGCATTGCATGTGGCCGGGGGCGTGTTGATGTATGGCATACCTGAATTCCGCTTACCCAAGAACATTGTTCAGGAAGAAGTGGAGTACGTGTGTTCGCTGGGAGTAAAGATGGAGTTCAACTCTGTTGTTGGGAAGATAGATACAGTGGACGAGCTTTTGCAGAATGGGTATGACGCAGTATTTTTAGGGACAGGTGCCGGACTTCCCATGATGCTTGGCGTGCCAGGAGAAAACCTGAGCGGGGTGTATTCAGCCAATGAATATCTCACGCGTGTCAATTTGATGAAAGCATATCGTTTCCCTGAGTACGATACGCCGATACGGCGCGGACAGCAGGTGGCAGTTATCGGAGGAGGCAATGTTGCTATGGATGCGGCGCGTTGCGCTCTTAGGCTTGGAGCGCAACAGGTGAGTATTGTATACAGGCGCTCGGATGCCGAGATGCCGGCGCGAAGGGAAGAGATTGAGAACGCGCGAGAAGAGGGCGTTCGATTTGTTATGTTGTCCGGCGTTAAAGGGTTCGTTGGCGATGAGCGCGGGTGGGTTGTAGCAATGAACTGTTTTGAGATGGAATTGGGCGATCCTGATGCGAGCGGGCGCAGGCGGCCGGTTCCTAAACCTGACAGTGATTTTCGATTAGATGTTGATGTGGCAGTTGTCGCATTAGGCACGTCCCCCAATCCTTTAATTGCGCAAACGACATCCGGGTTGGAGATTACTAGCCGCGGAACCTTGGTTGCAGACGAATCAACCGGACGGACGAACAAAGCAGGTGTGTGGGCCGGAGGAGATGCGGTTACGGGAGCAGCTACAGTTATCTCGGCTATGGGAGCGGCACGCCGTGCCGCTGAGGACATTGACAGTTATCTGCGCGCTTAACAATGCTTCTGCCGGACGACCTTTGGTGCTTGGGATGATTTTGGCTATGGTAGGAGCCGATTAAGTCAGAGCGCAAATAACGAACCGGGTACGTCAAGGTTAAGTATTGTTACACGTTGAATAGAAAATTGATAACGTCTCCGTCCTGTACGATGTATGTCTTGCCTTCCAGCCGCAAAAGGCCCTGTCTTTTTGCTTCGGCAATAGTTTGACACTCAAGCAGTTCCTTGTATCCGATAACCTCGGCACGAATGAACCCCCGCTCAATATCCGAATGAATCTTACCCGCAGCTTTCTGGGCATTTGAGCCGTTTGTTATGGGCCATGCGTGTACGTCGTCCGGGCCAACAGTCAGAAAAGAAATCAGCCCTAAGAGTTCGTATGAAGTCTGGATAGCGCGCTCTTGCCCTGTCTGCTCCAGCCCGTACTCATTGAGAAAATCACGTACGGAGTTTGTATCCAGTCCGGAGATATCCATTTCTAGTTTGCCGCACATTACAACGACGCGGTGGTTGGGCTGTGCGAACTCTTGATTGAGGCTGGCCTCCAACTGCTTAGCTTTGGGCAGATAGGCCTCGCTGATATTAACTAAAGTGATGAGGGGTTTGGCAGAGAGAAACTGGTATCCGACGATAATTTTTTCTTCTTCGTCGGTTAATTTCTGTTCACGGATAGGAATGTCTTCTTCTAAAGCGTCGCGCAGTCTGTGCAGCAGTTCCTGCTCAGTCAGTAATCTTGGTTTCTCTTCCGGTTTGGCGCCGCGGATATAAGAAGCGATGCGATTGAAGCGTTTTTCAATTACTGCCAAATCGGAAAAAACGACCTCTAAGTTCATATCCGAAATATCGCGGGTTACATCAATACTGCCGGATGGATGAGGTATGGATGAGTCTTCGAAAGCGCGTACTACGTTTATCAGCGCATCTACTCCGGCTAGCTGCGTCAAAAGCTGTCCGGCAGGGCCCCCTCCTTTGGCCAGCGTTTTCACTGAGGCGCCGATATCAAGATACTGAATCTCAGCCGGCGTGGTTTTCTTCGGATTAAACAACTTAGTGAAAGCATCCAAGCGTGCGTCCGGCACCTTGGCCATGCCTACGTGCGCAATCGAAGCCGCTCCGAAGCCGCCTATTTCTGCGTTATTGCCTGTGAGGGCATTGAAGATTGTGGTGCGCCCGCTACCTGATAGGCCTATGATACCGATACCAAGCCCCATGTTATTTTATGTTTCTTTCCGCTTGTTTGATAGCAAGTTTTCTTTCGTTGATGGTTAGACTTTCATTGGCGGCGAGTTCAAGCAATGCCAACAGAGCATCGCGCGTGCCTATGCTGCCCATGCTTTTTATAGCGTTAGCACGCAAGCTGCCGGCTAAGTCCATGTCAGTCGCAATAGATGTGAGTTTCCTTATTTCGCTGATAATTGGTTCGGGCATTCTCTTCTCCTTAATGTTTGCCACATTTTACTATTCGTTGTATTAGGGCTGCAAGAAATACTATCTGCGGTGTTTGCGCCCTCGTAGAATTATTGCGATGATGGTGAGTACGATAATCACACCGACTACGATAAGCGCTATCTCGCCAGCATCCAAGCCGCCCGGCTTAGTAGGCGGCGGGTCAGTAGTGGTTGTGGCCGTGGTAGTCGGTGTCGTAGTGGTAGTAGTCGTCGTCGTTGGTGTAGGGTCCGGGCTGAAATTAAGCAGCGTGCCATTTAGTCCAACGGCGTAGATGTTGCTTGCGGATGCTCCCCATATAGCGTTAAGCGCGACATCGTTGTTGCTTTTCATATCGCTCCATGCGTTACCGTCATAGTGCCGAACATTGCCGTTTGCGTCAACCGCATTCACGCTAGTTGCGGAATTTCCCCATAGCGCTTTGAATTCGGCGTAAGCACCGCTGGACATAGTCTTCCATTCAGCGCCGTCATAATACACGATGACACCATTTTTACCCACAGCGAAGACGTTGCTATTTGATGAGCCCCAAATAGCGAGGAGATCGTTTGTGGTGCCGCTTGGCATAGTCTTCCATTCAGCGCCGTCATAATACACGATGACACCATTTTTACCCACAGCGAAGACGTTGGTGTTGGATGAGCCCCAAATAGCGAGGAGATCATTTGTG
>WRDV01000004.1 GCA_009779655.1 Dehalococcoidia bacterium | reverse complement strand
TTTACGGTATATACTTGGCCATTGCCCAACTATTTTATATTAGCTCGCTCTTTTTGAGCTACAGCCGACTCTGATACGACTCCATCCCCGACCTTACGGTCGGGGTTTTATTGTCGGTATAAATCCCTAATTTGGCTATCTATGGGGGTTATTTATGGGGAGTTTAGGATGATATCATATATCTTGTAGCTATTAAAGTTAAACTACTATACTATCGGAGCAGATGGTTCAAAACTTATTATTTTTATTCCATATTCGCTCAACAGTTCGTCTGCACGAATTAATCCTGACAACCCCCAATTCTTTACATAAATGGCGCTGTATTTTACGATAGAAAAATCCGGGTTGTACATATAAGCAAGCCAATCACCCATATAGTAACGCACAGGTAACAATAAACATGCTAACAATACCGCTGCGGGTTATTTTGCGGTAGTTCATTTTGTTATCCCCCAAGCCTTGAAGAATGCGCCCATTAGGTGGTTGTCTTTTGCTTGTATTAGATTAACAGTTTTTACTGTCGTAAACGACGGCAGAGCCACAGTGACGAACCCAATTCTGACAAATGAAACAGTCGGCACAATCACATTCGTATAATATTGAGTTGATACCGGCTGTACAGATCCAATTAAAGGGTTGCCAAAAAAAGTGTCCGAAACCGCATCATTCGGAGTGTGTTCCTCCAACAAAATGATTGCATATAGCTTTTTGCTCATTAGCAACCTAAAACAGTATCAAAATGACATCAATTAGCATAAGCATCTTTGTCAGTTGGTATAGTTTTGTAATCGTTTTGAGTTCGTTGAGTTCTACATTGTCGCCTTTTTTACTAAATGCGAAGAACAATGCAGTAGGACCTTCGTAATCAAAAAACCCATACTTGAATACTGAATCATGCAGAACAGAATCGGTTTTTTTAATGGCTTTTGCTAGTTTAGGAGTGAACAACATCGAACACGCAAGGGTGATTACAACGAGCATGACATAAGAGCATATAAAACGCCATGCGCCAGTTGGCAGCAGTACAATGCTATTCAGCAAAAGTATCCGATTTATTCCCAACACTAATATATAAATGATATGAACAATATAACAAAAATAAAGAGTTTTTCTCAGTTCTGTCGTCAAGTAAAACTTCCTGCTATAAGGTTATCCTATGGACAATTTGACCACAAAATATTTGTGTAAGACAATATTTTTACCATTAATCAGCTTCTATTTCCACCATTTACACCTGCTTATAACGCTATAGGCGCAGTCATCCCACAATATACACATACCTGCACTTGCTTAACTTTCTGTCCGAAAAAGTGTTGACATCCCAGGGCGCATTTATCTGCATCGCTTGGCATCCAAGCGATGCAGATGGAGTTCCCATTGTAAATCCTTTCGTATTGTATAACCCTAACGCTCAGTGTAAGAGTTATAGATTCCGCACCCAATTTACTGCGTTTTGATAAATAACAGAGCCTAAGCTTGATGGAGCGGCTTCATTGCGTGTCCATCGCGGGTGGTGTGTGGCGATGATATGATCTTCAGGATGTGGCATAAGGCCGAAAATGTGTCCGCTTTCATCGGTTATGCCGGCAATATCATTTAGCGAGCCGTTTGGGTTGTAAGGATATCCGGCTTGGCGTTGCCCGTGTTCGTCAGTATAATACAACGCAACATCTAGCTTTTCTATTTCATCAGGCGGAGCCACTAGTTTGCCTTCGCCATGGGCAATCGGCACGTAGATTGTTTCTATGCCTTGAGTGAAAACACACTTGCTCATAGGGTTGGCCGTCAGATAAACCCAGCGGCACTCAAATCGTCCGGAATTGTTATTGGTGAGTGTCACGGTTTGCCCTTTCGACATAGGCCCAGGCAGTATGCCTGCCTTAACCAGTGTCTGAAAACCGTTGCATATGCCCAGCACGAGACCGCCGCGCTCAATGAAAGGGATGATTTCCGACTTAAGTTTAAGGCTCAGTTCGCTTGCCAGTACCATTCCTGCTCCTAAATCATCGCCGTAAGCAAAACCTCCCGGAAAAACCAATATCTGATAATCTGTGAAGCGGAAACTTGCCCGTGCCATTTGGTTGATAGTAGCCAGCTGAGTTACAGCGCCTGCCTGCTCGAAAGCCGCAGCGGTTTCTTCTTCGCGGTTAGTGCCCGGCGCACGCAGTAATATTACTTTAACAGCGCTCATATTATTACCAACGCAGTGGTTTCTGCCAGTATTCCTTTAATGTTTTAATAGATAAGGATATCACGGGCTCGCCATTTAAGCCTTTGATTTCTAGTGTGTCTGCGGCGTTTATCTCGCCGATAACGGCAAAGACATTACCGTGTAACACATCCTCAAACTCTTGCTGCTTGGCTGGTTCCACCTCGGCTATAAAACGGCTGTTGGATTCTGAGAAGAGCAGAATATCATCGCGTTTGGCGGCGCTTTCCGCAGGTATTCTGTCAAGCGATATTTGGGCTCCTAATCCTCCGGCGAAAGCCATTTCAGCCAGTGCTACACCAAACCCGCCGTCTGATATGTCGTGGCATGAGCGTACTAGCCCTTGCGTCGTAGCCTGGCTTAGGTTTAGCATTAGATTGCGTGCTGTTGCGGCATTAACCTTTGGCGATTTGGTGCCAATATATCCTAAATGCGCATAATACTCTGAGCCGCCAAGTTCATCATAAGTGTTGCCCAGAATGTATATCAGATTACCGTCTCGTTTAAAATCCATACTTATAGTCTTTGAGACGTCAGGTATGACAGCCAGGGCTGATATGAGTAGAGTGTATGGTATGGAACTGCGCTTGCCATCGTGTTCAAACTCGTTGTTTAAGGAGTCCTTTCCAGATATGAAAGGCGTGCCGTATGCCATTGACATGTCTTGGCAGGCTTGTGTTGCGCGCACTAACGCTCCTAGATCCTGCGCCTCTTTGACATTGCCCCAGCAGAAGTTATCAAGCAGCGCTACTTGTTCCAGTGAACCGCCGACGGAGATTATCTGCCGCAGTGCCTCGTCAATAGATGAGGCTGCCATCCAATAGGGATCTATATCTCCATAACGCGTATTGATGCCGTTGGCTATGACAAGTCCGCGTTGTGAGTTTGAGATGGGACGGATGACAACAGCATCGCCGGGTCCGTCCTCTTTAGTTCCGACCAGTGGTTTTAGCACGCTTGCTCCCTGTACCTCGAGGTCGTATTGGCGGATAATCCATTCTTTACTGCAGACATTCCATGCGCTCAGTATGCGCAACAGCGTATCATTGTAATTATTAGACGGAACAATCTCAGGCTCAGGGCGAGACGCTTTCTGCCATGCGGCTGTCAGTGTCATCTGCGGGATGCCGCCGTGCAGAAACTCCATCGGAAGATCACAGACGATATTATCGTTGTAGTAAAGAGTCAACCTGCGGTCGCTTGTAAACTCGCCGATGACGGTAGCCTCGGCGCCTTCATCGACGAATATGTTTAATAGCTCTTCCACATTTGCCGGGGGCACAGCAAGTAGCATTCTCTCTTGTGACTCTGAAATCCAGATTTCGGAGTATGACAAGCCGGTGTATTTTAGAGGAACCATGTCTAAATAAACCTTCACACCGGTCTCTTGTGCCATTTCGCCGACAGCGGAAGAAAGTCCCCCGCCGCCGCAGTCTGTAATGCGAGAGAACAGTTTTTTGTCGCGCGCTTTGAGCAAGCCGTCTAATACTTTCTTCTCAGTTATGGCATTGCCGATTTGCACAGATGTAAATGATAACTCAGTGGAGTCATGAGTTAGTTGTTCTGAGGCGAATGTGACACCGTGTATGCCGTCGCGTCCGGTACGTCCGCCTACCAGCACTACTTTGTCGCCTGGTTGTTGTCTTCCCATCTGGGACATTTCGCGCGGCATTATACCTATCGTGCCGCAGAATACCAATGGGTTGGTGGTATAGCGTTCGTCAAACAACACAGCGCCGTTAAGAGTTGGTATGCCCAAACGGTTGCCATAGTCTGCGACGCCGGATCTCACTCCCTTGAAAATACGGCGCGGGTGTAACATGCCTGGCGGCAAACGATTGAAATCTAAGTCCGGCGGACCAAAGCAGAAGACATCGGTATTGGCAATGGGTTTAGCTCCGAGTCCGGTGCCCATCACATCGCGCACGACGCCGCCGACACCGGTTGCTGCTCCGCCGTAAGGTTCGATAGCGGACGGGTGGTTGTGTGTTTCTACCTTGAAACAGACAGCCCAGTCATCATCGAAAGCAATTACGCCGGCATTATCCCGGAACACAGAGAGGCACCATGGCGGCGCAAGCTCTTTAGTTGCGCGCATGACAGTACTCTTGAGCAGATTGTCTATAACTTGGCCTTCGAAGTTAAATCGTGCTTTGAATGTTTTATGTACGCAATGCTCGCTCCACGTTTGCCCAAGTGTTTCCATCTCTGCATCAGTAGGGTTACGCCCTATGGATTTGTAGTGAACTATAATCGCCGCAAGTTCGTCTTTGTTTAAGGCGTAGTCGCGTCCGATCTGTGCCAATTGAGTTTCGTCTGCATTGAGCAGGTCAATATGCTTAAGTTTGTAAATATAAGAAGGACTTTGTGGGAAAGCAGACGGCGTTTCACTGACCACATGCTGGATGATAGGGTTGACAAGCAGTCTTGCAGTGATAAGGTCAAGCTCGTCTTGCGTCAGTGTCCCTTCAATGCGGTAGCGTTGCGCTGTTTTGGTGGCGCGTATGGTGCTTATTCCCATATTGGATAGTGCCTGCATTAAGGTTTCTTCCACAGGGTCAATCACACCCGGGTTGTATGTGACTGTGATGTTGTGACTTGCGGCGGTATTATCTGACTGTAACGCATGGCAGTTATAATCTTGAATAATGGGATCGACCAGCAACTCGCGAGCGATGCGCTCTAACTCTTGGCTGGTGAGTGAACCGTCTAGCCAATAGCAGTCGCTTACAGAAATGGAAACCTCTTTTTTCGGAATGCCTAAGTCATGGATGCTACGGACAATACCCTCTCCGCGCGGATCCGGTTGTCCTGCCTTGAGACAGACCTCAACAGTGTAAATCAATGTCTATTCACCATTCCATCATATTGAGGAGAATAACGGAGTATTCGCTTTATGCAATGGATTACCTCTCCCTAGGAAAGCACAATCGTAGCATATCTAAACCATATTGTGAAATTGAGCAAACAAGTCGGGATAAGTAACGGATTGGCTCCCTGAATGGAATAATCATGCCAGTATTGGGGCACTGCTTAAAGCTTAGTGTTTTTAGCTTGAACAGTGCTCCAATCCCGGCGCTATACTTTTTCTTACTGCAGGGCTTAAACAGCGCCTTGCGCCATCATTGCCGCCGCGATTTTTTTGAAACCTGCGATATTGGCGCCGACAACGAAATTATCCTCATGTCCGGCCTCTTTTGCTGCGGAGGAAACATTATTGTAAATGTTAACCATAATTCCTTTGAGTTTTTGATCTACCTCATCAAACGTCCATGAAGTCCTCATGGAGTTCTGGCACATTTCCAAAGCAGACGTCGCCACGCCGCCGGCATTAGCAGCTTTTCCGGGTGCAAACAATATTTTGTTACGCAAAAATACTTCGGTTGCCTCTAAAGTTGACGGCATATTTGCGCCTTCGCAGACCGCAATACATCCGTTATTAACCAGTGCTTCTGCGTCATTTTCATTCAGCTCATTTTGTGTCGCGCATGGAAGAGCGATATCGCATTTGATGTTCCATATACCTTTGCCCTCTGTATAAACTGCATTTGGCTTGTAGTTTTTATACTCTGAAATCCTGCCGCGCCTTACGTCTTTGATTTCCTTAACTACGGCAAGATCAATACCGTCAACGTCATAGATATATCCGTTAGAATCGGATAAAGCAACTACCTTGCTGCCTAGCTGCTGTGCTTTCTTAGTTGCGTAGATAGCTACATTGCCCGAGCCTGATACCACGGCGGTTTTGTCTTTAAGGGAATCTCCATGTTGGCGAAGCATCTCATCTGTAAAATAAACAAGACCATACCCTGTGGCTTCCGTGCGAGCGAGCGAGCCGCCGTATGTTAAGCCCTTGCCGGTAAAGACCCCCTCGAAGCGGTTTGTTAAGCGCTTATACTGCCCATACATGTACCCAACTTCGCGCCCGCCAACGCCGATATCTCCCGCCGGCACGTCCGTATCTGATCCGATATGGCGGAACAACTCTGTCATGAAACTTTGGCAGAACGCCATAATTTCACGGTCCGACTTGCCTTTAGGATCAAAATCTGCTCCGCCTTTGCCTCCGCCTATTGGCTGGCCGGTCAGCGAGTTTTTGAAAATTTGTTCAAATCCTAAAAATTTGATAATGCTCAAACATACACTCGGATGGAAGCGTATACCGCCTTTGTATGGTCCTATAGCGCTATTGAACTGAACTCTATAGCCTTTGTTAACCCGGATTTTGCCGTTGTCGTCAACCCAGGGAACTCTAAACATTAGTATGCGTTCTGGTTCGACAAGGCGCTCAAGGATTCCTGCATTCTCATACTCTGGACGCGCGTCCACGAATGGTTGAAGCGTTGTGAGAATTTCAGTCATCGCCTGGTGAAATTCGGGCTCATTAGGGTTTCTTTCCTTTGCTTTTTGCAGTACGTTCATTGTGTAACTCATAGACGCGCTCCTTATAAAGTAAAATTATTAAGGCGCTCACCGACAACTATAGTTCAACGATTGCCGATAAACGCCTTTGTTCACCTGCCAAAGGGTAACAAAAACAGATAGTGTTGTCAATTAGATTTTTATCCACCGGATTGTTATACTTTTACAGATTGCCAGCGTAGCTCAGTTGGTAGAGCAGCTGTTTCGTAAACAGCAGGTCTGGAGTTCGAGCCTCCACGCTGGCTCCATCAAATAAACTATCTACCCTGCTTTGACTAATGTCCATAGATTATTCCGTATGAGTTAATTATTGTTGTCAGCCTATGACAGCTAGGGTATGATTTAACAAAGCGGCGCAAAACCGATGAGTTGTGTGCGCCGACAGAAGATTTTTTGAGGAGCTAAATATGAGTCATCTTGCCGATAAGCTAAAGGAGGCATTGCGGGTAACTCCGCCGGCCATGGGTTTTTTTCGCAGTACGGCTTCCGTGAGTAATCCCCGCATGCTAATTGTGGCGCAACTAGCGTTAGAGGATGCGGAAGCTACGCCAGATATTATGAAAGACATGGATGCTATTCTGCTGACTTGCGGCAAGACATTAACTGCTAAAGCGCTGAAGGTGCTTAATAAAGCTTCCGGGGGCGCTCCTTTGGGGATATGGTTTACCGGAAAATCTCAGAATAAGATCGTTGAAGGCGTGGATTTTGTAGTTGTAGCTTCTGAAAATGCGCCTATATGCATCAGCGGCACGGTTGAATGTAGCAAAATGCTGACAATCCCGCTGGATTTATCCGATGGCCTTGCGCATACGCTGAATAACTTGCCTGTAGAATCTGTCTTAGTAAATACTTGTGTTCCGAGAGCGCTTACATGGATAGATTTGATGTATTTATCCCGCCTGGGCGGACTGATTTCCAAGCCGTTGCTGGCGCAGGTTTCACCGACTATATCCGAATGTGAAATAAATATGTTATGGAATGCCGGAGTTGACTCTTTAGTTGCGCCTCTGTCAAGTGAAAATCAGGAAACTTTCAAGAAGCTGCGCGCTACAGTTGATGGACTGAAACTGACTGCTAAGCGCAAGTGGATGCAAACACGTGCTATTGTGCCGGTTATCAAGCAGGGGGAATCTGCCGTTGACGCAGACGATGACGATGATTGCGGCGATGAGTAGTTAATGACGGCCCTATTACCAAGCAATAACCATTGTCGACGCGGGGATTTGTCTAGCGCAGCCTAATAACACCAAAAATTAGAGCCAAACTCAAACAAGACCTCGTATTATCGCAATGGGTTAAGGCTAAATGGTAGGTCTAGTCATTTGGTAGAACTTACCCTCGGTGACGATTGATGGCGCTATAACCATTTCTGCTTTGTGGAATTCGGCGATATTGGCAGCGCCGCAAACGCCCATGCAGTTACGCAAGGCGCCTACGAAGTTTTGACTGCCATGAGTCAGCGATGTCGGGCCGAAAAGAATCTGCTCAAGCGTACCGGTGATTCCTACTTTGATACGCGTGCCGCGCGGCAAAGAGGCGTGTGGATTGGCCATACCCCAGTGGCACCCATAGCCCGGTGCACCTTCTGCTTGAGCGAATATTGAGCCGAGCATGACAGCGTCAGCACCGGCGGCTATCGCCTTGCATACATCTCCGCCCTTGCGGAAACCTCCGTCCGCGATAATGGGCACGTAACGATTGGATTCATTGAAATAGTCGTCGCGTGCTAAAGCGCAGTCCATAGCGGCTGTAATCTGCGGCACGCCGATGCCAAGTACTTCACGGGATGTGCAGGCAGCGCCGGGGCCAACCCCTACAAGCACGGCGGCTATGCCGGTACGCATAAGGGCAATACAAGCGCTGTAGCTAACGCAATTTCCTACTACTACAGGGATAGGTACCTGCTGAACCAATTCTTCAAATACCAGCCCGTGTGTGCTTTTTGATATATGGTGAGCACTGGTGACAGTTGAAGCAACGACTAATATATCGGCGCCGGCATCCACTATAGCTTTGACAAATTTTTTGGTATTTGCAGGGGCTACGGAAACAGCGCATACTCCGCCGCCTGCCTTGATTTGTTTGATGCGTTCAGTAATTAACTCTTCACGAATAGGTACAGCATATACTTTTTGCATTAATGCAGTTACTTCGGTCTCAGGTGCCATGGCAATTTGAGAGAGAATTTCTTCCGGTTTATCAAAACGTGTCTGGACTCCTTCTAAGTTGAGTACGGCTAATCCGCCAAGTTTGCTCATGTTTATAGCGAAAGCAGCATCTGTGACACCGTCCATGGCTGACGCGATAATAGGAATATCAAACCTAATATTACCTATTGAGAAACTAACGTCGGTCTGGTCGGGGTTGATAGTCGTGTCTCCGGGAACGATAGCGACTTCGTCGAAGCCATAAGCGTGGCGCAGTTCTTTGAATGCGGATCTTGCCATCTGAAGAAGCCCTCCTTGGAAAGAAAGCATAACAAAAGGCGGAGTAGCAGTCAAGGCGGATTTATATATAAAAAAATCTAAATAAAGAGACGGATTTTTATCCGAAAAGATTTGTCGGTATAGGGGAATATTAGTGATTATGAGGATTTCGTCAGTCGCCTAACCATGCTATAATCTTTGGAATAATGTCCAATCTTTACATAGTAGCCACGCCAATCGGCAACCTAGAAGATATAACATTACGAGCCTTAAGTGTTTTGAAAGAGGTATCGCTCATTGCTTCTGAAGACACGCGTACTACGGCACATTTACTGAAGCATTATTCTATCAAGACGCCTTTGACCAGCTATTTTGAGCATAACAAACAGAGCAAAACATGCTATCTGCTGGACAAGCTGGAAGAAGGAAATGTGGCATTGGTCTCAGAGGCTGGTATGCCCGCGATTTCAGATCCTGGCTATGAACTTGTTGTTGCGGCGCAGCAGCGCGGTTATAACGTAGTGCCGATACCAGGGGCTTCTGCTTTTATCGCGGCATTGTCTGTTTCCGGTTTGCCTACAGATGCTTGTCATTATCTTGGATTTCTGCCGCGTAAGGCAGGCGAACGCCGTCGTTTATTGGAATCAGTAGCGCAGGAGAGAGTGACGCTTGCGGCGTATGAGGCGCCGCATCGCCTGTTGGTGGCGTTGCATGATATACTACAAGTGTTGGGAAATCGTCGCATGGCGGTTTGCCGCGAGCTTACAAAGTTGCATGAAGAGGTATTTCGCGGCACTGTGGAGGAAGCCATAGCTCACTTTACGCAGCCGCGCGGCGAACTGACTATTATTATTGACGGATGTACAGAAAAAACTTTGACCTTGGATGCGTGTGATATAGTTTCTCGCCTTAGGGGATTGAAGCAGAGTGGGGTACCGATGAGAGAGGCGCTGTCACAACTGGCGCAGGAAATAGGAATTCCGCGACGCGAACTCTATCGTGAATGGTTAAAATTGAAATAGTTGCATTGGGGAGAATCGAATGAGAAGAGGTTGTCTGTCTGTTGGCACTGTTGATTGTGATATCTGCAAATGCCATATACCCTATCCGGAACGATATGTTGTGGTGGATGAAGACGATAATGGCGAAGAAGTGGTGAAGGGCGGCAAAAGTGTGCGCTATTGCGTAGAGTGCGCCAAAAAGAAAGGATACGCTCACTATAGAGAAATCAAGGGAGAGATGGTTCTTACTTTCCTTCGCGAAAGTGACGTTTCTATCCCCGAGCCGCCGTCTGATAAAGCTTAACATTGCGCGTAATTTAGCGTAATCCCATATTGAGTTTTAGCGAGAAGATGACTGAAAATATCTTGGTTGCTGTGGCATGGCCGTATGCGAACAGCCGCTTACATTTGGGGCATGTAGCAGGAGCGTATTTGCCTGCTGACATCTTTGCTCGTTATCATCGTATGAAAGGCAACCGCGTTCTCATGCTGTCCGGTTCCGACCAGCATGGTACTCCTGTGACTATTCGCGCTGAATCTGAAGGTAAAACACCCGCGGAAGTTGCAGACAGTTACCATCAGCTTTTTTTAGAGGATTTCAAGAAACTTGGTATTTCATGGGATTTATTTACTACTACGCGTACTATAAATCATGAGCAGACAGCCCAGGAAATCTTTCTGAAGCTGCTGGATAAGGGCTATATCTACAAACAGAGTGTGTCTCAGCCGTGGTGCGATAAGTGCAGGCGTTTCCTGCCGGATCGTTATGTGGAAGGCGTATGTCCGCTGTGTAAGTCTTCCAATGCGCGCGGCGATCAATGCGAGCAATGCGGCAAGCCCATGAATCCTGCAGATCTTATCGGGGCGCGTTGCCGCGCATGCAGTACGCCGCCGGTGTATAAAGAATCGGAGCATTTCTTTTTAAAGCTTTCTGTCTTTGAACAGCCTCTGCTGGAATGGGTTAAATCACAGCCGCATTGGCGCGCTAATGTGCAAAACTTTACTAAGCGTTATTTGCAGGAAGGGTTACATGACCGCGCCATTACACGTGATATTGACTGGGGTGTTCCATTGCCATTGCCGGGATATGCGGGCAAGCGCTTATATGTATGGTTTGAGGCTGTCATCGGCTATTTGTCTGCCAGCAAGGAATGGTCTAAGCAATCCGGTGATTCGGAGGCGTGGCGCAATTTCTGGGACGGCAAGGCGCGCAGCTATTATTTCATTGGCAAGGATAATATTCCGTTTCATACCATTGTGTGGCCATCCATGCTTCTTGGTTATGGGGGGTTGAGTTTACCATATGATGTTCCGGCAAATGAGTTTCTCACTATAGAGGCGCAAAAATTCTCTAAGAGCCGCAATCTAGCGGTATGGGTGTCGGATTATTTTGAACGTTATCAGGCTGATCCATTACGATATTTGCTGTCCGCTAATATGCCGGAAACGTCTGACACCGATTTTTCGTGGCGTGAGTTTGTCAGGCGCAATAACGATGAGTTGGTATCTACATACGGCAATTTGGTACAACGAGTGCTAACATTTGCCTATACACGCTTCGACGGTTTAGTGCCGGATGCGAGCGAGATTGATGCTGCGAGCCAAGTATTGCTTGGTAAGGCGCAGAGTGCTTTTGATACGGTAGGCAAACTAATCGGAGAGTGTCATTTTAAAGAGGCTATCCGTGTGGCCATGACTCTTGCGCAGGAAGCAAATCGATACCTTGATGAGAAAGCTCCATGGAAAGCTATTAAGGAGAACCGCCAAGAGGCGGCTAGCTCACTATATGTGTCTATAGCTGTCATTACGGCACTGAAAACCATATTGTATCCATTTATTCCGTTTAGTTCTGAGAAAGTTCACGGTTACTTAGGATTATCAAACAGTATAGAGAATGACGTTTGGAAATTTATCATGCCGCAGTCTGGCACTAAACTCAACCGGCCGGAAGTACTTTTCGTCAAGCTGGAAGAAAATGTTATAGAAGAAGAAACAGACCGCATGGGTTTGGGCGCGAGTTAGAAAATGCAGCGAAAAATGGAGCTCAATCAAGTATATGCACTGGCGCAACCCGGACTTTCTGAGGTTGAAACCACTTTTGCTCAGTTGATTGACAGTCAGGAAGAATTTCCTGAGATGCAGAAAATGCTGCGTCAGGTGTTGGTGGGCGGCAAAGTGATGCGCCCTATGCTTACTCTGCTTGCCGGCATGTTTTACGATTATGATCTTAAAGTTCTGCAGCCGATGGCAGCGTCTACAGAGTTGATGCATATTGCTACTTTAGTACATGATGATGCAATTGACTCCGCAGATTGCAGGCGCGGACGTCCCACTATCAACGCAGTATGGGGCGTAGATTTGGCTATTTTGGCGGGAGATTTCTTGTTTGCGCGCGCGGGCGAGATGGCTGCGCGCACAGGAAGTATTCGTGTTGTGGAACTGTTTTCGCAGACACTTGGTATTATCGCTCGGGGAGAGGTTAAGCAGGCGTTAGCTTCTTTCAAGTTGGATCAGACATTTGAGCAATATATCGAGCGCGTTGCTGCTAAGACGGCGGCATTGTTTACCCTCTCTACAGTAAGCGGCGGAATATTAAGCCATGCTCCGGAAAATTCGGTGCGTATTCTGCATGATTACGGCTATAATTTGGGCATAGCTTTCCAAATCGTAGATGACATATTGGATTTTGTGGGCAACGCTAAGGATGTTGGTAAGCCTGTAGGTGCTGATTTGGCGCAGGGCACAGTCACGCTGCCGGCCCAGAAACTATTGCAGCGCTATCCCAAGGACAATCCTTTAATGGCAATAGCGCGCAAAGAGGACTTAGACAACAACATCAAAAAAGTTATAGAAATGGTACGCAATTCAGACATAATCGACGAGTGCTACAAGCTAGCTGAGGATTACTGCTGTCTTGCCTGCCGCGACCTTATGAAACTGCCAGCTAAACCTCCCTCTGAGGCGTTGATGACACTTGTGGATTATGTTATCAAGCGTAACAAATAAAGCGATTTGTTTATAACATAAGCAACAGTAGTTTTCAGTCATTCGTCTTGATGCCCAGTATGGCGTCAAGTTCTGTACTTTCTAGAGTTTCTTTCTCCAATAGTGATTTGGCTAGCTTATTCAGTTTGGCGCGGTTTTTTGTCAGCAGTTTCCCCGCTTTTTCATGCGCTTCGCGGATGATACGATTCACTTCGGCGTCAATTTGGTCGGCAACCTTGTCTCCATAATCGCGTTGTTCGGTGATTTCGCGCCCAAGAAATACCATTTCATCTTTCTGCCCGAATGTACGCGGGCCTAACAGATCGCTCATGCCGTAGTTTGTTACCATACGACGGGCTAGTTCTGTGGCTTCCTTAATATCTTGTGAAGCGCCGGTGGACATTTCGTTAAAGGCTAATTTTTCGGCAACGCGTCCACCCATATACATAGACAGCATATCCTCAATATATGAGCGCGTATGGTAAAGCCTGTCTTCTACTAATGGCTTGGTGTAGCCGCCGGCTAAGCCTCGCGGAATAATAGTTACTTTGCGAATAGGCTCAAGATTTTTTAGCGTGTGGCCTACCAGTGCATGTCCGGCTTCATGGTAGGCTGTAAGCTCCTTTTCTTTGGGTGTCATGCGGCGGCTCTTACGCTCGGGGCCCATCAGTACGCGGTCAATACTTTCTTCTAACTCGGACATTTCAATAACCTGCTTGTCGTGTCGCGCCGCCAGAATGGCAGCTTCGTTGACTAAGTTAGAAAGGTCAGCGCCTGAAAAACCGGCAGTGAGCTTAGCAATAACCTCCAAATCAATATCCGGGGATATTGGTTTGCCATGGGTATGCACTTTGAGAATGGCAGTCCGACCAACAACGTCAGGCCGATCCAGCACAACACGACGATCAAAACGTCCAGGACGTAACAGGGCAGGATCAAGAATATCAGAGCGGTTGGTTGCTGCCATTACGATGACGCTGACATTAGTATCGAAGCCGTCCATCTCAACTAAGATTTGGTTTAGTGTTTGTTCTCGTTCGTCATGTCCGCCGCCAAGACCCGCGCCTCGCTGCCGCCCTACGGCGTCAATTTCATCTATGAATATAATGCATGGAGCATTGCGTTTCGCTTGGTCAAAGAGGTCGCGCACGCGAGAAGCTCCTATACCTACGAACATTTCAACAAATTCTGAGCCGCTGATTGAGAAGAAAGGCACGCCGGCTTCTCCGGACACGGCGCGCGCCATCAGTGTTTTACCTGTACCTGGCGGCCCGATAAGCAGCACGCCCTTAGGAATACGTGCTCCAAGCGCTTGGAATTTATCTCGTGATTTGAGGAAATCCACTACTTCGTGTAAATCCTGCTTAGCTTCATCCACTCCGGCGATATCTTCAAAGGTTACTGTAGGCCTATCCGAACTAAATAGGCGGGCGCGGGAACGCCCGAAGTTCATAGCTTGGTTATTTGCTCCTTGCGCTCGGCTAAACATGAATAATATGAGCCCTCCAAGGAGCAGGAAAGGAATTATTGCTCCAAGAATGCTGCCCCAGTTAATGCCGGAAGGGAGAGTTACGTTTACTTGAATGTCTCTCTCGTCTAGATCTGGGATATAATCGTAGATGGAGACATTGTTTTCCTTGCTGGTGACATAGTTTTTACCATCGGTACCTATAATACTGACAGTGTTAACATTAACATCAATAGCCTTTACTTCGTTAGCTTGTACCATGGCAATCATTTCTGACAGAGAAATCTTTTCCTGCTTGGGTGATTGAGGCGGGAAAATGACAGTCAGGAAAACGATGAATGCCACAAATATAATGCCGTAAATAATAGTGTTGCGTTTCCAGTTGGTTTTCATGGAAGGGGCTCCTATCGATTGCTCTTACACAGTATAACATAAAAGTACTTCAGCCCGACAAAATGGCGCTTGCCGTATGTAATGTCGAAACTGTGCACGATTGCGTTAGTTTTCGCTTATAGCTTAGTATACATATGTCGCGTTATCAAAATAAAAATGTGTGTTAAAATTGCACAGTTATGGGCGATTCTTTTGTTCACGGATTTCCTCTCATTCTGCTGCTTGTGAGTATTGGATTTATCGCCGGCAGCTATGGCACGCTGGTCGGGCTTGGCGGCGCCGTTGTGTTGGCTCCAATGCTATTGTTGCTTTATCCGCAGGCAAATCCACGGGTGCTGACCAGTATTACAATGGGGATAGTGTTTCTTAATTCACTCTCTGGCACACTGGCTTATGCTCGCCAAAAACGTATTGATTATCGCAATGGTATGTTCTTTGCCATGGCTACTATCCCGGGCGCTATAATAGGAGTATGGACTCTGCGCTGTATACCGCAACAGGCGTTCCTCATCATTTTTGGTATTATGCTACTTGTTTTCGCGGCTATTATTTGGCTGCGTCCCAAAGCCAAATCATCTTGCGAAACAACGCAAGATGCAAACTGCACGATAGTTGATTATTCAGGTATGCGCTTCAGCTATAGTTGTAATCGTTCGCTTGGCATAGCACTCAGCTTTGCCGTGGGCTTTATCGCCGGACTGCTTGGTATCGGCGGAGGCATTATGCATATGCCGATACTACTTTTCGCGTTGCATTTTCCGGTGCATATTGCTACGGCCACCTCCCAGTTCATATTGGGTTTTACTGGACTTACCGGTACGTTGACTCACGCCTCATCCGGTACTTATGCTCAAAGTTGGCAAATACTGCTATGGATAGCACTTGGGGTAATACCGGGGGCGCAGGCAGGAGCTTGGCTGTCGCCCAAAATCAAAGGGTTGGTACTTGTGCGACTTTTAGCGCTGGCGCTGGTAATAGCCGGAATACGCTTGATAGCGATTGGTGTTTGGAGCTAGCTTAAATCTTCCGGTAGCTTTCTTTTAGCAGTAAGGCATCTTCTTCGCGAATGGGGCTTTCGCATATGACACAGCCGGAAACGCCGTAGTCTTTAAGAGCTCGCAGCAGATCTTCATAGCGTAAATCAGAAGCGGCAAGTGGCAGGTGCTTTTTCTCTCCGCTATTGCCGTACTCAATGCCGGAAATATGTATATGCATGTCGCATAAGGCAGATTCACCCAAGTTTTTGCGTAAACTATCAAGCAGCCCGCAGAACTCTCCATAGGAATTATTGCCCCCGGTGAGGGCGTGCCAATGTGCGAAATCAATGCAGGGGGCAGTGTTATCAAGCGAGCAGGAAAGCTTTATCAGCTCGTCTATGCTACCGAATTGTGTGGGCTTGCCAGCACTTTCCGGGCGAAGTTTGATGTCTATCATGTCAGCTTGCAATTTTTCCACAACTTTGCCGAGAGATGTCCGTATACTACAGAGAGTTTTTTCGGAAAGGTCGCCAAGGTAAAAACCCGGATGGAAAACTACGTTTTTAGCGCCGCAAAGCGCAGCAATTCGGGCGGTTTTGTATAACACGCCCTGGCTGGTATGCATTTTTTTGCTTTCGCGGGCGTTGAAATTGAGGTAATAGGGGGCGTGTGCTGAAAGAGTTATGTTGTTGTTTTTAGCTATGCCGGCCATAGCTTTGGCTTTGGTTCATTGAGGTAGACTCCATGAACGAATTCTAGCTCCATGCAATCTAGGCCAAGCGCGGCTACGCGCCGAATGCCTTCGCCGGTTTCCTGAGGCCAAGTGCTGAGCGGAATACCGGCCGTGCCGAAAAGTAATTCTGCCATAGCTGTTAAGTATAACAGTTATGCGTTATGTGGAAAACCGTGTACCGGCATGCCCGATTTATTGGTGATATATCAGCAATTTTTCCACAGAGAATATTGTGTTGAGATGTTACTGTCAAATTGTATTATTCTCGGATAGAAACAAGTGTTTTTGGAGATGCAGTATCCGCATTCGAAACAGTCAAATGTTTCAAAAGTGTGCTGGAGCAGGATAGATATTGCGCGGTCTGTAACGTCTGTGCCAAACACCATATTTAGTATGTGTTTTGTTTCATTTATCCCCATTTTGTTTATGTGTAATGCATAGGTGGCCTCTCTCAAACATCTATAAAGAGTAAGCATCTCCACCGGCGGAAAAAGCTCTTTCATGTATTTATCTAAGTTTTTGATTCCTTTGGCATATTCTTCTGCTTTGCAACAGAGCAGATATTTAAAACAGAGGTTATTAGTTTTGTTAAAAGATGAGTCTCCGCTAAGCGGCAGCCCCAATAGCTTGTGTATGGTATCAAATTCTGTGTAGAAATTTGAGTCTATAAAATCTATTATTTCGAGCTGTTCCTCCTTGCTGCATTGAGGGAGCCTTTTCATAGATTTTTTTATAGAGTTATATCTACGCTGTTTGCTCAAATAGAGTTTATTAATTTGTGCAATATTGCTGATTTCTGGAATGAACGCATGAAGCGATGGGAACCCCAAAAAGGATACATCCCGATGATACAGATTCCAATTATTGTTTCTTATAATGCCAAGCAGGAAATCAAGGAACATTTTATTATCAGCGCTGTCAGCTTTATACCAGCAATTGGAAAACTCGTATGAGTAGGCATCAGAGAAAATATTATAAGGGTAAGTACCGTCTCCATTACGGAATATATTCTCGAAATTTATGTCTGCATCAATACTTGTTCCGAATGTAAAAGCGTTTAACCACATGTCAGAATGGGCTAAGTTTCTTCCCTGAAAAAGTTCTGTTATCGTTCGTTCTGCTGCTATGGATAGTATTGGATGGCAGCCAAACTTTACGAAATACTTGCCGGTGGACTTGTTGATAAAATACATACCGACGACAGGCAAGCCCATCCCTAAAGAACAATCCCTAAACATTAAAACATAGCTTTCTTTTTTCTTTAACCTCGATATTACACTCTGTAGTTCAGGCGAGAATGGAATGTCTTCAATCTTAATTTCAGGAGGAATGACTTTTCCTTCAAAAATAACCTTGTTGGCATAACGCTCAAATAATTCGCTAATGCTTTGAACCAGCGCTTCTGTATAGGTATTCCCCGCCGCCATGCCGTTGCTAGCGTAAATGTGTTCGCTAAGTCTAGCTGGGAAGAAAACCGACTCATTGTTATCATAATTTATGTATGGTACACAGAGTACGACGTTATTATCTCTTTCGTATTTTGTATTAATAATCGTAAGATCATCAATCGTAACGTCATCTGTGTTAACGGCGTCTTTAAACCTTTTTGTGTATCCAATATACTCGTCATAGGAAATTGCTTTTTCGTCCGGTGCGTAATAAAATTCCGCATTGCACAGGTGCTCTTTCGCGGGAAAAGAGTATTTATAAAGCGCAAAATTTTGAATTCTTTCCATCAGCTCAGCATACGCGCTTGCTAGAGCGGCTTCTTTTGAAGCGCCTTTCCCGTTTGTTCCTAAGTCTAAATTATCAATTAGAACTCTGGCAGAGAATACTCCGTCAAAGCCTTCCATTGTGCGCTCGTCAACAAAGATTCTGTTTCTTGATAATATACTCTTGATTTTGTAAATAGTGTCTGCCGGCTCGGCGTCTTTATAAAGCCTGTTATTCATATTTGGTGTTACCTTCATAGCTTTTTGCCTTATGCGAATTGCACCTGCGCAGGCAGCAACATAAGAGCATTATGAGTATAACAGACAGATTATTGAAAGACCATATAGTTGTTATGGCTTATAGGAAAGTGCATTATTTTCTTCACGCAGGCTTACCGCAGTAGATACTGGCTTGGCTGTGATATAATTGTGTTCGTGATTGATGATACTGCTCCTAAGGCGGCTCTCGATACAGCTCGTGCCGTGGTAGAAATTGCCAGCGATAAGCTGGCTGGCGATGTTGTACTGCTGGATATGTGCGGCTCATGTAGCTATGCGGATTATGTAGTGCTTGTAAGTGGCGAATCTGCCCGCCAGTTACAAGCTGTAGCAGACGAGATTGTGAGTGTTCTCAAACAAAAAGGCATAACCCTAACTCATCGAGAAGGAATCGCTGCCTCCGGTTGGTTGGTGCTGGATTATAGCGACGTTGTCGTGCATGTATTCGCTCCTGCTGAAAGAGCTTATTACAGATTGGACGACATGTGGAGCGCCGCTCGCCAGGTAGTGCGTTTAGCGTAAGCCTTATTCCTTGCGCGTGTATCGCATAAGCTCTGTGTCTGTGAAGTATAAGCCAATTTCGTGTGTTGCCGTTTGCACAGAATCTGATCCGTGAACTGCGTTGCGTTCTATATCCAGTCCGAAATCATTGCGGATGCTCCCTGTCGCCGCCTTGGCCGGGTCGGTTGCGCCCATGGCGGTGCGTATGACGCTCACAGCGTCATCTCCCTCAAATACAGCAGCTACGACGGGGCCCGAGGTAATAAAGCCGATCAGTCCATTGAAGAAAGGACGTTCTTTATGCGGCGCGTAATGTCGTTTGGCTAGTGCTTGATCCATATGCAGCATTTTAAGAGCAATAAGTGCCATCCCTGTGTTTTCAAGCCTGCTGATAATAGCGCCGCTTAAACCGCGCCCTACAGCATCCGGCTTAACTAGTACCAATGACTTTTCTATCAACGTCTTTCCTCCATAATTATTTCGGTTTGTTAGTATCTCAGTTTCGCATTAGCTTTTCAATGTCTTGCATATTGACTTGATTTAGCGTGTCAACCACGATGTTGGCTGCTCGGAGGCTTAACCGAGGATGATTTGCGGCTACTCCTATTGAGCGCATGCCGGCGGAGCAGGCGCCTGCTATACCTTCTACAGCGTCTTCAATGACTATGCAGCGATGTGCCTCAACCCCGAGCTGCTCCGCGGCCTTTTGGTAAATCTCGGGGCTGGGCTTGCCATATATTACGTCGTCGCCGCTGACTATAGCTTGAAACAAGTGGCAGATACCAAGTTTCCGTAAAATTATCTCGATATTTTTGCGCGGCGCAGAGGAAGCTACAGCCATAGGGATACTGTGCTTGTGCAATTCTTCCAGTAATGCGATGGAGCCCGGCATGGGGGATACGTTATTTTGCTGCAGGTCATCATAATAAGCGCGGTTTTTCTCTTCACTGATGGTTTGCATGTCTTGTTTTGTGGCGGGTTCTCCCAAGAAGTTTTGAATTATCATGTCGTTGCGCAGACCGAAGATTTTACGAAAATTTTCGCGGCCGAAGCTGATACTGCGTTTAGCAAATACGGCGTGCCATGCGCGGAGATGCAGCTCTGCCGTGTCTGCAATGGTGCCGTCAACATCCCAAATGATAGCGATATTATGCTGATTTGCTATAGCGCCGGCGCTTTTTGACTTGGGCCGGCTGACATGGGGGCGGCGCAGATATAATGGCTGTATGGTTGCTACAGTGTCTGCTGTGGTCTCTGCAAAACGTTTCTCTCCTAACAGTGCCAGCGCCGCTATGCGGCTGGAGGCTGCTTTGCAAAACATGTAGTTATTACCTAACTGCCGCCGCAATACTACTTCTGTTTCAGGATTGATTTCACCGCCGAAAATATACGGCTGTGTTATATTCCCACATAGTACTGTGATGGCGGTGATATGTTCTGGCGTCAAACAAAGCCATTCATTTTGTTGCTGGTAAATGGCGCAGGAGATTTCGTTGCGTCCTGCTGGTGAGATGGCGCATATTGGAAACCTGCTGTCTGCAAATTGGTATGCGGCAGCCTCCAGAGTGCTGATGCCGGCAATGGGAACTTTTAATCCGTAGGCTAGTCCTTTTGCGGTGCCAAGGCCTACGCGCAGTCCATTGAAGCTGCCCGGGCCGCATGCCACGATGATTCCGCATATATTTGTAATATTCAGTTGGCACGCGCTTAGCAACTCGTCTAAGCGCGGCAGCAGCTCAACAGCATGGTTGCGTTCGCATTGCCAATTCAATTCTGCCGTAACGCGGCCGGATTGAATTAGTGCTAGGCCGCTGGTTTTGCCGGAAGTGTCAATAGCCAGATACATTTCAAGTGATATCCCTTTTATCTACGGAACGTGCCACGAACCGTTACATAATGTTGCATTATAGCCCTTTTTGTGCCTAAATGCGAGTTTTTGAACATCTCTTAGTTGCATAATAACGCGTTATATTGCGTCATGTTTTACCATGATTTGCAACAAATTTGCAACAAATATTGACGGTCGGTTCATGCCTGATAGTGTTACAAAGAAATAACCCCCGGGTTATAGCCTAATTACTCAAGGCGACCGGGGGTTAATATTAGTTTACCTCGGCGGTTGTATTCTAGCGAACAATGCGCCCGGGCGGTTCTAACGGCCCGCCCGCCTTAGCGCCGGGTATTGCGCTAGCCCCGCTCATATAGCTTTTCCAATTCTTCCTCCGCGAGCTCGAGCTCTTCCCTTGTCTTGAATATATAATCTTGGGCGATTGCAATGCGGCGATACATTTCTTCGTGGGATGAGAACGGCGACGAGTCCGACTCGCTGGACTTATCGAGCCCGATGGCAGACAGAAAATCCCATAGCAACAGCGCTATTCTTTCGTTGTTTTCCTGCGCGCGATCGATAGCGTCCGATAAGTCGACTGTACTTAAGCCCCTGATTACGTGCCGCCCGGGTTTCATCGTTACCTCCATAATGACGCATACTCCTTCGGGCATTCGGCAATAACCCTAGAATTCGGGAAGGTGAGCGTTATTATCCCGTTTTGCTTTGTGACCGTAACATTGCCGTACTGTTCCACTTTTGCGGGCCGCGCCGCCTTTGACCGAGTCTTGCCTATAACCGATTTGACCATTGTTTGCCTCCTAAGATATATTATTTAGTATTATACATTACGCGTAATGTATTGTCAATGGGTTTTCAGCACTTTTTAGGAATAATTTTACATTACGTGTAATATATCTTATAATGGAGGTATGGATAAAAAACCAATGTCGGACGCGCGCAAAAAAGCTAACGCGAAATATATCAAAGCCAATTATCAGAACATAACTTTCGCGGCAAAGAAAGGATCCCGGGATCGCATAGTGCAGGCCGCCGCGGTAAAGGGCGAGACGGTAAACGGCTTTATAAGAGGCGCGGTTAATAAGGCGGTACTCGAGACTATCGGCGCCCCAATGGAGGTTATTGAATAATGAGCCCTCTTTGCGGGGCTCATTTTCTTTATACCTCTCTACTTGACTACTTTCGCCAAGTATTAGTTTCTTGTGTATAGGCGCAATTAGCCTAGACTCTGATACGGCTCTTTTTATTTCAGCTCTTGTGTTATTCTGAATCTTCTGCACACTGTGCAGATCACCGGCCTTAAACGGATACAACTCGCCGCAGTTAATATAAGAGTCATGCCCTAAAAAGCCATATTTATCAACAAGTATTTTTACTTGAGCGTTAAGCAAATCAGGATTTGATTGAGCAAACTTGCTTATTTTTGAATTGATAAAAAAACCATATGGATTAGGATTAGCGCAAACAATAGCAACGTATTTATCTTTTCGCGGTGTTGTGTGTTGGCACATACTTACATGGTAAATGTGCCAAATAGCAACCATGCTTATCCGACACCGCAGACTGTTAAATAATCTAGCAACTCTTCTGAATTAGGTAGAGCATTCACAATACTAGTTATAGGCATAGGTACGCTGTTCAAAGAACCCCTGCTGCTCCACGCTGCATCCCACGCTGAGTCATGCGCATCATTACGCATTTTAGCGCCGGCTTTATCATATGTCCCTATTACTTGATTAAGGCACTCTATGTCTGACTCGCTTAGATAATCTAAGTCTGCATCTCGTAAAGCGACTACATTATTGCCATCTACTTTAATTTCGCAGGGATACTTTATATTCTTATTAATTAAATTATAGGCATTAGACGGGGTTGCCCCATTCCGCATAGCAGCATAAGATTCACCAAATATTAGCCGCCCGTATCTCTCAAGACTTAATTTATCCGCAAGGTAAATCATTTTACAGAGGACGTATTTAGAGGGGGTTGATACCCTATTGACAAGGTACAATATAGTCTCAATTGCTTTAGTCTTATCATAAACAACGTTACTCATCATCTGCCTCCTCTCAATAATTCACCCTTATACTATACCATTAACCTCTCTACTTTGCCTCTGTTAATTGCAACTCTTTCTTTAGAGCGTTTTGCAGGATGCTTGAAAAATTAACGCCCGCAGCTTCAGCTTTATAGCTTAACCATGCCGGAATAGTGCAATTCTTCTTCACCGAGCGCAAGTCGTTTTGTCTGCGATATTCAGCGAAATCTACATCAACCAAAGTAGCTATATCTCTTAAATTACCTTTTTTGACATCTGCTAACATAGACGGTTTTGGTAATTGCTCGTTATCATCTTCCATATCAATACCAACTAAGCCGATAGCATCGCGCGCCATTTCCATAGCATCAGCAAAATTATCTCCCTGTGTGTTTATATCAAAATCCGGCACATAAACAATAACATTCTCTTCGCCCTGACTTAGTACTACCGGATAGGCTGCCTTTATACCTTTTATCATTTGATGCACCTCTACTTCAGATTATTACGGCTGATGATTGCCTTCGCAAGCCCGTCATCAATATTTCTGCCATATGGTATTGACTCGCGCTTAAATCCTTTTATGTAAATATCATGGTTGCTGCCATGCCGCTTGAATGTCCAACCATTTTTTAATAGCATATTAACTAAGTCGGTAGTTTTCATATTGCCCCGTTACTCTTATATTATACGCCTTATGGGCGTATGAGTCAAGCCCTTTGTCATCATTTTCAAATTTCCTCTTACAGATAAAATACCATACAACCGAGGTCAACTAGCCCCCGCGATTGCCAAAATGAAGTTAATTATGCTCATGCCGCTAACAGGGCATAGCGCGGGCAAGGCAATTGCCTTGCCTTAACGTATTCCGGGCTAGATTTCGATTGTAGAGCCTCTGTTTTCGCGCATACCGTGAAATTATCGGCATATCCCTGAATAACTATCCCTTATGCCTGTTTGGGGCTCTTCTCAATAATACGGTCGAGCAGTTCCGTATATTCGGGGGCAAAACAGCTCAGGCACATATCCCTCCAGCCACCGCCGGCGGCGGCTTCGCCCTCGTCGAGGCCTAAATATATAACGGCAAATAGTTCTCTCTTTGAGGTATAAGAAAACGGGTCGATGCCCCCGACGTTATTCGCGTCAATGGTTATCCCTGAAAAGTCATTTTTAGCGATAGCCCGCTCAACCGCGCGGATCTTCTCGATAGTTTCAGTTGATACAACCCCCTCTTTATGCAGATCCTTGAGACAATCGAATACCCAGTCAAAGTCCGGGTGCTTTTTATATGGGGTTTTTGATTTGACCCTCATAACCGTAAACTCCATATGCCTAGCCGCTCTTTTTTTATACGCCGCCTTGCCCAATGCCCGCCTCCTTTTCGCCTTTATTTAATAAATCTAATATATCGCTGCTTTCAATGTACTTGTCGCCGTACTCAAGAATTGTCCTAGCCGCCGCTAAACGGTCGGATGCCCTGTTTTTCCCGCACCTCATAATCTCTACCGTAACGGACACAGCCTCGTTCATGCTGTCGCGTAAGTGGGATTAGCCACGCCGCGAATGATGTCCGCTCTTTGGGCATTGTAGAGCCTCTCAAACTCAGGGTCATGAAGATAGTTGTAAATTGTCTTTTCGGAGACCTTTATAGTCAGCGCCGCCTCTCTTACCGTTCGGGCTGATAATAGGGCTTGCAGGATTAAGTCTGCTTTTCTGCTTTTCGCGATTTTTATATTATTCACGCCGGTGCCTCCTCTAGTCCGCAAATTTCGATAGCCTCCGCTACTGACCGGGCGACTCCCGCCCTTGCGTTTAGCTCCCGCATAAGCGGCTCGGTATGCTCGTCTTAATTCCAGCGCCTTTTCTATCAATGTCTGTTCCATAAATCCTCCTTAGTATGATTTGCTTTATTCAATACTTAGATATAAAATAAGAATATACGACTAATAGCGCCATTTAAATTTTGGCGCCAAATTCCCGCTCAAGAGCATGTCTAGG
>WRDV01000003.1 GCA_009779655.1 Dehalococcoidia bacterium | reverse complement strand
TCAATTCGTTAATCGACGGATTGCAGCGCAATGAACTGAATAAAAGGGGCTTTTTGTGGTACTTTTAGACGTTATATCATATACATTTCGGAAAGCATCTAAAGCTAACACTGTGACTTTTGTACTTGTATAGGATAATTATTTGCGGAGTTTAGGTACATACTCAAAAGACCAGAACAGTTAAATAAATGGGCTCCCCTCGAGGGGAGCCCATTTATTTAACTTATTACTTATCTAAAGATACAGTTTTCGACTAAACAACTCTGCGGGTGCGGACGATAAGAACAATAACCGCAATAGTTAGAATTGCACCTATCCCCACGATAAGCCAAATATAGAACGGAGTATCCTGCTTCGGTGTTTCAGGCATATTAATAATCGGAGTTGGAATCTCAGGGAATGGCTGCGGGTTAACAGTCACAATAATAGTAGGAGTGGGCTGGGGTTGCTGTGCCGGTATAGTTATGACAGGCTCCGGAGCGTCAACTGTCTTCCAGTTGCTGTTTGCCCACGTATACATCCCACTACCATTCTCAATACTCACACGCCAATAATAGTTCGTGCTGTAAGCCATTGCTGTAGTATAAGGTACTAACACATTGGTGGAAGAGCTTGCAGCTGTTGTTGTCGTGTTGAGAAGCAGATTGCCAGTGAAAGCAGGGTTATTGGCAACCTGTACTCTGAATGTTACGTCAGAGGCCGTGTAGGTTATAGGCAACCAAAAGTCCCATCCTAGCACGACTCCGCCCGTAATAGATGTGGGGGCGTAGTTTTGGCCATGCGTTTGCAGGACGGTCGTTGCAATAACACTCTGAGGTGCAGTTATGAAAGTCTTAAGAGCAGTATAAGCGAAACTGGTAACCGGTGCTTCTGCAAAAACGTACACATAGTACTCAATGCCGGGATCTAAACCAGCAACTGTGTATTTGGTATCAGTGATACCCTGTTTGAGTTCCACAACAGGACCACCTACCGCAAATACTTCATTGTAGGCACCAACATAGTTAGATAGTTTCACGTAAGATCCGAGATCCTTCGTGGCTACCAAAATTGCATATGAATCGGCATTCTTCATCTCATCCCAGCTAAACGAAGCGTTGCTGGTTTGAGTGAGTCGGTCAAAGTAAGTACTCCCGGTATACTTCAACCCGGTGCCCGCACGATTAAGAGTGTCAGTGTATGACCAAATCTCTCCTGCGTTCGTAACGTATAGAGTCACATCACCGTTATCTTGCACCAAGGCGAGAATTCTGCTGTACCAGCTGTCACCTCTACTAACAAGGCTAAAGTCAGCATTTCTGGGGTCAATACGCTCGGAATAACTCCAAGCACCGCGGACGCGATAAGTATTAGCGCCAATAGCATATATCATGCCATTGCCTTCGTCGTCACTTCCTGCTCCAGGAGCAGCAACCATATCGCTAACCCAGCGATTAGCCGCAGCGTCGAAAAGCCTTATGAACTTTCCATCGTCAACACCCTTAGCTTTAACATCAGTATAGCGATAAATACCGCGGGTAGAGACTCTGCCGGAATCTATGGAGATGAAGATGTTGCCACTGTCCTCGTAGTCGTCAGCAGGCGCTACAATCGCTTTAGACAACCCCCATGCATTAACAATCTCGTCTTTAAGTACTTGCCAAGTTCTGCCACCATTAGTGGACTTGTAAACACCAACGTTATTGCTGTTGCCCCTTTGGTATGATGCGAACAAATCGCCATTTGATGCCGCTTTAATGTCATAGATGATTACATTCTTAGCAGGATCCAATGTGGTCGGCACTGTATGAGTATAGTTGTTTCCGCTTCTGGACCAAAGCGCGACACCCTCATCACCGACAATGACATTGTTAGCATCCAATACCAACACAGCTTCAAGGTAACCAATACCACTTATAGCAAGAGTGCCGGCAACCGGATCTGCAGGAGTACCGGTCACAACGCGTCCAAATCTACTAAACGCAAATCCGTTTTCAGTAGAACGCATGAGTATTGCGTTTTTCTGGTCGTTACTACCACCGGCTAACACTGATCCCTTGCTCCACATGAAAATAGTGTTATCGGTGACATAGTTAGGAGATAGCGCTAATCTATCATAAACATACGTATTCGCAGCGCTGAATATAAACACATCCAAGCGCTCCCATGCCTCGCCGCCCAACAGTCTCCACAGACTATTATGAGTGGAATTGTCAGACGTAATCAAGAACATGTCGCCATTATCTGCAACCGCCAAATCGACAATCCACTGAATATCATCATCAATAAGGCTTCGCTGCAGATAAGTCCGGCTATTCACAGCTACGCTGAAACCGCCCCATGTGCCACTATCTACATTAAGGATATAGGTTCTCTGAGTTTGGACGTAGTCCTTATCAACCAACACCCATGCAGTAGTATTAACGCTATTTGGCACCGTCACACCGCTGAAAGTCACCCTACCTGCGCCAAAAAGGTAAATGTTATTGAAGTTAGTGCTTTGGATAACCCTTCCGTCAGCATTGCCCACCAAGAGAGCGCGCGTGCCACTCCCGGTATTACCATACATAGATATATTATTCCAGCCATTGTTATCAGGCACGCCATTGCCGCCTGAGTCACCGCTGGTAGAGCCACTAGTAAATCTCTCGGCGATATTATTACAAACACGGTAAACACCGACAGCGTTATTGTCCGCGTCGAATGCAGCACTAGACGCCACGCAGAACACAAAATTAGATTTGGCCGGCGTAGTCACATCAAAATCAAACGGGAAAGCTATATCAGCGGCGGTTATAGTCGCTGGCGGTACAAGGATACTGCCACCGCCGGCCTTGGGAACAGAGGCTATATCAACATCTGCAAACCAAGTTACCGCACTGCCACCCCAAGGATTGCCATTGACAGAGGCCCTTACTAAGACCTGAGTACCGCTAGTTCCTAGAGCGAATACAGCCCTGTCAGTACCAAAAGTGGGAGCAGCCTTAACTGCCCAGACGTCGAATTCACCGAAACTGCCCACTCCTGAAGAGTTAGTGGAGCCATACGCGGTGAAAACATCATTGTCGACACCCTCTGCCCAGAAATACACACCGCCCGGCATATCATCCTCTGTCCAAGAATTAAGGCCTACAAAGACAAAGTGCCTGTCGGCGCGTACGGCGACATCCATGGAGAGTATCTTGTTACCCCCCCAAACATCAGCCACGTTTTCAAAATCTTTGCCGCCATTATTAGACTGGAACAAAGTTATTTTGGTGACAAAGAATATAACACCGGCATCTTTGGTCGAGCAAACAATCTCTATAATAACGTCATCAGCGCCGGTAAGAGAAGTGTTTATTGTGTTGCGATCGCCTGCGGCATTACGCCCAGGCACAAAACCATCCAACACCTTCCAAGTAGCACCTGCGTTATCCGACATAATCAACGCAGGGCCGGCGGGTGGATAGTCGTCCGGATCCGCGCCGGTCGGCGGAGCGCCAAACAAGGCATAGACGTAAATCTTGCCGTCAATTGGTGACTGCGCCATAGGTCCAGCCTCTAGCAAAGTAGGGGCGAGAACTAAGTCCTTAATTGAGGGTAGGCTACCCTTAGTCCAGTCAGCCGACTCGTCCCATGCCTGAGTAGCTGCCATTGCAGGGGTAGCAAGTGGGAGAATGCCAACAAGCATGATAGCTGTTATGGCAACACCCAATATTCTAGCAATTCTGCTTTTCATCGACTTTTATTTTCTCCTTAATGATTTTATGGTTATTTGTTATTGCTACCGTCTTTAAGACTCTGCCTTAAAGACGACCAAAGTCAAAGTCTTTTGTTTTACACGAGCATCGTGTTCTCCCCTGCGGGTATATGCAAACGTACCACCCCCTTTTTACATAGGCTTCAATGACACATTATACCAAAGTTTATTGCGGTGTCAATAGCTAAATAGCACCTTTTCTAAAATATTTTTTATTATTCTCTGCCTTAAACGCAAACACAGCTAATCATTACCAAGCCATTCTCGCCATGTGATCGTCATATGTCAGAGGCATTCCATATCATCACCTGTGTTTTTACAGCCTTTCCTTGCCCAAGCTGGCAAGGAAATCTGCGTTTATGCGCGTCTTTCGCAGATGCTCAAGCACGCGCTCTGTAATATCCATTGAATTACCGGTCGGGCTGTCTGAGGCAATCATGGCTACCATGCGGCGCAATAGCTTGATTTGTTTGGCCGTGGTCTCAGCAAGCAGTAAATCATCGCGGCGCGTACTTGAATGCGCGATATCCACCGAAGGAAATACGCCGCGCTCGGCCAAGCGCCTATCAAGATGCAACTCCATATTGCCGGTGCCCTTAAACTCCTCATAGATTAAGTCATCCATACGAGAGCCGGTATCCACCAAACACGTAGCGATAATGGTAAGCGAGCCGCCTTCTTCTATGTTGCGGGCGGCGCCGAAGAACTTCTTACCCGGATGAAGCGCCACCGGATCAATGCCGCCCGAGAGAGTGCGTCCTGACGGAGGCATAGCCAGATTATATGCACGCGTAAGACGCGTAATGCCGTCAAGCAGCATAAACACATCCTTGCCGCATTCCACCATGCGCTTAGCCTTCTCAAGCGCCAGTTCCGCAACGCGCGTCTGGTTTTCCACCGCCTCATCAAATGTGGCCGCAATCACCTCTCCTTTAATTGAGCGCTTTATATCCGTAACCTCTTCCGGGCGCTCGCCGATTAGACAAACCATAATACTGATATCACTGTAATTAGCGGCAACGGCATTGGCAATCGCCTTCAGCAGCATCGTTTTGCCGGCCTTAGGAGGCGCTACAATAAGACCGCGCTGACCGCGTCCGATAGGAGCCACCAGATTAATCAGGCGGGTAGCCAGTAAATCAGGCCTTGTTTCCAAATTGATTAGCTTATTTGGGAAAGTAGGAGTTAAAGAGCTGAAATTAGGACGGCGGCGCGCCAAATCAGGATTAACATCATTAATAGCTTCCACACGCAACAAACTGTAGTATTTCTCGCCGGCCTTAGCCGGTCGCCCCTGCCCTACAACAGAATCGCCGGTGCGCAGGCTGAAACGACGTATCTGCGACTGCGACACATATATATCGGATGGGCTAGGCAATAGTGTTTCCTGGCGCAGAAAACCATAACCGTCAGGCATAATATCTAGCACGCCGGAGCAGAATACATTCCCCTGCATTTTAGCGGATGCCTGAAGCAGACGCATAACAATTTCCTGCTTCTTAAGACCGGTAACGCCGGAAATCCCAGTTTCTTTAGCCATTTCCAGCAGTTCTTCGCGGCTCTTCTCCTCAAGCAGCTTCATATCTATGGGACGAGGAGGTTTTACGTCCGCCGCCGGCGCTTCTGAATCAAGCGAAGTCTTGCTAACTTCCGCCGCCTCCAAAGGCAGCATGGGCTGCTGCTCTTGAAATGCTTTCGACGTGATTTGTTCCGGTGTTTGAAGTTGGTCTGTCATGCGTCTTTCCTCTCTGGTAATCAGGTAAATATTAGTTAGCCTTGGCGCGACACGCGGTGCCAATCAGCTAAAAAGCGAGCGTTTCCGGTCTCGGTTAACGGATGCTTTATCATCTGCTCCAGCACCTTAAACGGCACCGTTGCGATATCTGCTCCCGCCTGAGCGGCAGCGACACAGTGGAGAGGATGCCTAATGCTGGCGGCAATAACCTCAGTTTCAAAACCATACTCCCCATAGATGTCCATTATAGATTTCACCAGCGCCATGCCATCCTGCCCAATATCGTCCAACCGCCCGACAAACGGGCTGACGAATGCGGCGCCGGCAAGAGCGGCCAGTAATGCTTGATTAGCTGAAAAGCAAAGTGTCATATTGACCTTGATGCCGTCGCGCGCCAGTTTCGATGTTACCTCAAGCCCGTCAGGCGTTGCCGGAATTTTCACCGCAACGTTTGGGTGCCACTCGGCAATGCTTCTCGCTTGAGACAGCATATTCTCAACTCCTTCCACCACTACCTCCGCGGAAACAGGTCCGTCAACTATGGAACAAATCTCCTGAACTACAAACTGATAATCTTTCACGCCCTCCTGAGCCACTAGCGTAGGATTAGTGGTAACGCCGCTTACGATGCCCCATTTGACACCCTGACGTATCTGTTCAATGTTGGCTGTATCAAGAAATATGCGCATTATTAAAATGCCCTCCTTACGAATTAAGTGGAAGAGCCGGTTGTGAGCCGTCGCGCAGCACATCCTTAGCTGCGCCGATGAAACCATTAAACAGCGGATGAGGGCGGTTAGGGCGCGAACGGAACTCAGGATGGAACTGACAGCCTACCATCCAAGGATGATCATGCAACTCACAAATTTCCACCAAGCGCCCATCAGGCGATAAGCCGCTGAATACTAACCCTGCATCACCAAGCTGCCGGCGATAGTCATTATTGACCTCATAGCGGTGGCGATGGCGCTCAAGCACGATATTTGTGCCATCGCCGTAAGCCCGCGCTGCTTGCGTATCCGGCTGTATATGGCATGCGTAGTTGCCCAGTCGCATAACGCTGCCGAGTCCGTCTGCCGTGCGCTGCTCAGGAAGTAATTGCACCACCGGATACGGCGTTTCTAAATCAAACTCAGTGGAATGCGGCTTATCAGACTGAAGCACAAAACGAGAAAACTCAATAAGCATCACCTGCATGCCCAAACTCAAACCCAGGTAAGGAATTTTGTTTTCACGGGCATAATTTGCTGTTCTAATCATGCCTTCCACGCCGCGGATGCCAAACCCCCCTGGAACAACTATACCCTGTGCGCTGCGCAACTTAGCCTCAATATCACTACGGCTTTTTAAACTTTCCGATTGAATCCATGATATTGCTATCTTGCGATTATGGTATAAGCCAGCGTGGCACAATGACTCACGCACGGAATAGTAAGCGTCTTCAAGCTCCACATATTTACCCACCACCGCAACACTCACAGACTGCTCATAATTGCAGCTGCGGCTGGCAATATGATGCCAGTTGCTCAGCTCAGGCGCGGTAGCTCCCAGCCCCAAGCGCTGCACCACCAAATCTCCCAAGCCTTCTTTCTCCAATACCAGCGGCACTTCATAAACACTGGAGACAGTAGTCAGCGGAATAACAGCTTGGCGCTCCACGTCGCAGAAGAGTGAGATTTTATCGCGTATACTGTCTGATATGGGATAATCCGCGCGGCAAGCTATTACATCAGGTTGAATGCCCATGCGCCGCAATTCGTTGACGCTGTGTTGGACAGGCTTTGTTTTTAGCTCTTTGGTAGATGCAATATATGGCAAAAGCGTCACGTGTATGTATAGTACATTGTCGCGCCCCACGTCGTTACGCATTTGGCGTATGGCCTCCAGGAACGGCTGGCATTCGATATCGCCTACTGTTCCCCCAACCTCCACCAATACGACATCGGCGCCGGAGTCGGCTGCAAGCTTCTTAAAGCGCTCTTTTATCTCTCCCGTAACATGCGGGATTACCTGAATTGTGCCGGAGAAATCGCCGCGACGATCGTGTGCAATAACCGCGCTGTATATCTGACCTGAGGTTATATCGGACAAAGCTGTCAGATTAATGTCGATAAAGCGCTCATAGTTGCCCACATCCAAATCTGTCTCAGCGCCGTCTTCAGTGACAAACACCTCTCCATGCTGATAAGGCGACATATTGCCCGGGTCAACATTAAGATAAGGGTCCAGTTTTTGAACGGAGACGGCAATGCCGCGACTTTTGAGCAAAGTACCAATAGAGGCGACAGTAATACCTTTGCCCACCGAACTCACGACTCCGCCAGTTACAAAGATATATTTCGTCATATACACAATCGAATTGACAACATTAAAGAAACTTTGAAAGTCTTGTCCGGGAACACTGCATCAGTTAGGTTAATTTTCCGCTTGCGGAGAGAATCATATCTTGATCCATTATAAATGAACGTGCGCCGTACTGTCAATAGCAAGCACTTAACATTAAGTTATTAATATTATTGGCTAACAGTTGACAATTGTTGTGATAATTTATTATAATTGCAAGGCAATATCACCCGACCAAACTGTTTTCAGAAGGCAAAAATTATGGCAAGCAAAGATTATTACGGTATTTTAGGAATCAGCCGCGGCGCGAGCGACAAAGATATCAAAGATGCTTTCCGCAAGCTGGCGCGCAAATACCATCCTGATGTCAACCCCGGCAATAAAACTGCCGAGGATAAATTCAAAGAAATCAATCAGGCGTATGAAGTGCTATCCGATTCCCAGAAACGCAAGAAGTACGACCAATTTGGAGAGCACTGGGAACACGCCGATCAGTTTAAGCAATCCGGCAGAGACGGGGCTTCCGGAGCGAATTTTGATTTCAGTCAGTTTAATTTCAGCGGAGGACAGGGCAGCTCTCAGTTTACCAACGCCGCAGGTATGGACAACCTGTTTGAAAACTTATTCGGAGGTATGCACAATCGCCGGGCACAGCCGAGACGAGGGCAGGATATAGAGCATCAGGTGGAAATAACTCTGGAAGAGGCCTTAAGCGGCGCCAGCCGACTGCTGAACCTTCAGACCGAAGACCCATGTAATACCTGTAATGGTACTGGGCGGGTGCAGAAAAACACCTGTACGGTCTGTCGAGGCTCAGGCGTAATTCCGCGCGTGCGTCAGTTGGAAGTCAAAATCCCAGCCGGTGTCAGGGTTGGCTCGCGCATACGCATAGCAGGGCAAGGAGCGCCCGGACAAGGCGGGTCTGCCGGTAATCTATATCTGTTGATAAACATACGCACGCATGCCGGCTTTGAGCGACATGATGACGACCTGCTGACTGATGTGCCGTTACCGCTAACAGTCGCAGTGTTAGGCGGCAAAATTGAAGTGCCCACGCTTAACGGTAAACTAGAACTTAAAATACCGCCGGAGACACAGAACGGACGAATTTTTCGCTTGTCCGGACAAGGCATGCCGCATCTGGGCAAAGAAAGCCGCGGCGATTTGTTGGCCAAAATGACTGTTGTTCTGCCGCTTAATCTGAACAGTGAAGAAAAGGAGCTTTTCTCCCGCCTGCGCAAACTGCGCGACGAGCAGAGATAAAAGAGGTGCCGTAATTATGCAAAAAAACGAAATGAGCGACAACCAGCCGCGTTATGTTATCAGCGTCGCGGCGGAAATGCTTGGAACGCAGCCGTATACTCTGCGCTATTATGAGCGAGTAGGAATTATCAAACCGGCGCGTTCCAACGGCAATCTGAGGCTATATTCTGACGATGACCTATTACAACTGCGGCGTGTGATGACACTGATGTACGATCTTGGGGTAAACCTAGCCGGAGTAGAGGTTATCATGCGCATGACCGCTCAGATAGTTGAGCTGCAGCAAGCCAATGCCATTCTATTGCAGAAGCTTAACAAACACAGGCATGAGGAGGATAACTATGAGAAATGACAAATATACCGAACAAGCACAAGAAGCACTGAACATATCCCAGCAGCTTGTAATGCAGTACCGCCATAGTCAGATGGATGTAGAGCATCTGTTTATGGCTCTGCTCACTCAGGAAAGAGGACTTGTGCGCGAAATAATAAAAGAGCTGGGACTAGACATAGACAACATGCGCTCTGATGTGGATAACGCGCTTAACCGCTCGCCTAAGCTTGGTTACCAAACACAGCAAATTTATGCCACGCCGCGTATAAACAGCGTGCTGCTAACAGCTTCTCAGGAAGCGGCGCGTTTGAAAGATGAGTTTGTCGGAACGGAGCATTTGTTTATCGCCATAGCTACCGAACAGCGCGGGCAGAGCGCTTTTATACTTAAGACCTATGGAATTGACCAAGAGAAAATCTACGCCGCGCTACAAAAAATACGCGGTAGTCGCCGCGTGACTGATGCAGACGCCGAGAGCCGTTACCGTTCACTGGCAAAATACAGCCGCGATCTTACCGAGTTAGCTCGCCAAGGCAAACTCGATCCGGTCATCGGACGCGGCGAAGAAGTACGCCGCGTTATGCAGATACTCTCACGGCGCACTAAAAATAATCCCATCATCGTGGGGGAAGCCGGCGTAGGCAAGACCGCTATTGCCGAAGGCGTTGCACAGCGTATCGCCGACAATGATGTGCCGGAATCATTATTGGGCAAAAAAGTGATGGCTTTGGATATGGGCTCTTTAGTTGCGGGTAGTAAATTCCGCGGCGAATTCGAAGAACGGCTGAAAGCCGTCATGGACGAAGTGCGTCAGGCGCAAGGCGAAATTATCCTGTTCATAGACGAAATGCATACCGTCGTCGGCGCCGGTGCGGCCGAAGGCTCCATTGACGCCTCCAATATGCTTAAACCTGCGCTTGCGCGCGGAGAACTGCGCGCCATCGGAGCAACCACTCTGGACGAGTACCGTAAATTCATTGAGAAAGATAAAGCTCTGGAACGCCGTTTGCAGCCGGTCTTTGCTGACGAGCCTTCCGTTGAGTCCAGTATCGACATACTGCGCGGATTACGCCCGCGCTATGAAGAGCACCATAAAATAAAAATCAGCGATGCAGCTATTGAAGCCGCTGTGAAACTAAGCCAGCGTTATATTGCCGATAGGCACTTGCCTGATAAAGCTATTGACTTAATTGACGAGGCGGCAAGTAAAATACGCCTAGAAACAGAAAGCGCTCCTCCGGATATAAAATCACTGGGCAACAGGCTCAAAACACTCATGGCAGACGAAGAAAGCGCCGCTCAACAGCAGGAATATGACCGCGCAGCCGAGTTGAAAGCCGCTAGATTGCGTACTGAAGCCGAATACAACCAAAAGCGCAGCGAATGGCTTGAGCGCGAAAAAATTAAGCCGGAAGTTGCGGAAAATGATATTGCCAATCTGGTAGCTAAATGGACCGGCATTCCCGTCGCGCACATACTTGAAGGCGAATCGCAAAAACTGCTGCGCATGGAAGATAGCCTGCACGAGAGACTGATTAATCAGGAAGAAGCCGTCAAGGCTGTCTCTGAAGCCATCCGCCGCGGGCGAGCCGGACTGAAAGACCCAAAGCGCCCCATAGGAAGCTTTATGTTCCTCGGCCCAACCGGCGTCGGCAAGACCGAGTTAGCGCGTTCGCTAGCATGGTTTCTCTTCGGAGACGAGAACGCCATGATCCGTCTTGATATGTCGGAATACCAAGAAAAACATACTGTGTCGCGGCTCATCGGCTCGCCGCCCGGATATATAGGATTTGACGAAGGCGGGCAGCTTACCGAGGCTGTGCGCCGCCGCCCATACAGCGTCATCCTTCTGGATGAGATAGAAAAGGCGCACCCTGAGGTATATAACAGCCTTCTGCAGGTGCTTGACGACGGACGTATGACCGACAGTCACGGTCACACAGTGGATTTCAAAAATAGTATCGTCATCATGACATCAAACGCCGGGGTCGCTCTTATCCGACGCGAATCTGCGCTGGGTTTCGCCACGCAGAGAGACGACCTGCTAATACGCCAGAGTGCATACGAGCGCATGAAAGATAAGGTGATGACAGAAGTGCGCAAGGTATTCCGTCCCGAGTTCATCAACCGCATCGATGATATCATCGTGTTCCATGAATTAAGCGAGGAACAACTGGCGCAGATTGTGGGATTGATGATCAAAGATTTGCAAAAGCGCTTGGAAGAACGCGGTCTTAACATCAGTATTACTGATGCCGCCGGAAACTGGTTGGTAAAGGTAGGATACGACCCCGCTTATGGTGCCCGCCCATTGCGCCGTTCCATTGAGCGCTATGTTGAGAATCCGCTGGCAAACCGCCTACTGAAAGGTGAGTTTAAAAAAGGCGATGCCATACTGGTAGATTACGCCGAAGATAGTCTAATATTCAGTATTAATGAACCTGCCGCTAATAGAAAGCCTCGGCGTTCCCCCGCTAAGACACGGGAGTAGTTTTGACGGATAACCAAGATTCACAACCAAGTCCAAACCGGCTTAAGCGCATCCTACGAAAGTGGGAGTACTGGGTGGGCGCCCTTACGGTACTCATCACTTTCGGGCTGGCTCTTATAATGCTGCTCAACTGGCACTCGGTAGACCAAATGTCAGGATACGGCTACGTTGGCGGATTGATTGTAAGCGCTCTGGGATGCAGTACTTGGTTCGTGCCCATACCTATGGCAGCCGTACAGTTTACGCTAGGCGGCATACTACAGCCATGGTTCGGTCCGGTATGGCTTGGGCCAATATTTGTGGGGCTTGTCTGTTCGTTCGGCGAAGCAACCGGCGCCCTTAGCATCTACGCCGCCGGATACAGCGGCGGCACAGGATTATCTGATAAGTTCATCAAAGGACGATCAGGGCGCTTCATACGGATTTACCAATGGCTAATGAGACTGATGCAGCGCCGAGGAGGATTAGTCATGTTCATTCTGTCCGCATTAATGAACCCCTTTTTCTTCCCGGCAGCATTAACCTGCGGCGCCGCTCGTTTCGGCCTTAAAAAGTACTATCTTATCACGTTCTCCGGCAAGTTTATCAAGTGCAGCGCCATTGCTTACGCCGGTTATTTCGGATTGAATTGGCTATTCCAACTGCTGGGTATACAGGTTTAACCGCCAAACTTAATTGCAGGGTAGAATATTTTGCGTTATAATGCTTTCCAGCTCACTAGAAACGCTATATGGATACGGATTTGCACGAAGCTTGCGGGGTCTTCGGGATTTTTTCCCCGAATGAAGATATAGCTCGGCTTACTTATTTTGCCCTATTTGCCTTGCAGCATCGCGGGCAGGAGAGTGCAGGCATCGCCGCATCCGACGGCAAGCGTATTCAGGTATTCGCCCGTATGGGACTGGTATCGCAAGTATTTGCAGAAGAATCCCTCTCAAATCTCACCGGACACATCGCCATCGGGCACAACCGCTATTCCACCACAGGCTCGTCCCGTATCTGCAACGCTCAGCCACTAGTTGTTAGTAGCGAAGAGAGCACTATCGCCATTGCCCATAACGGTAACATCACCAACCCTCAGCCGCTCCTTCAGGAATTACGCCATAATGGCTATGTTTTTAACACGACGACTGATGCCGAGATTATCGCCAATCTCATTCTGTCATCCACAGAAAAGGATTGGATTTCACGTATACGCCAGAGTATGCGCCGCTTGCACGGCGCTTATTCGCTTACACTTATGACGGCAGATACCCTCTTCGGCGTGCGCGACCCGTTGGGTGTACGACCTCTGAGTCTGGGCAAAATGGAGGACGGCAGGTGGGTTCTATCCTCTGAAAGCTGTGCCTTAGATCATATCGGCGCCGCTTTCGTCCGCGAGGTTGAACCCGGTGAAATCGTGGCTATTGACAACAGCGGGCTCAAGAGCTACAAAGAAGAATCTCTCAAGCACGCTATGTGCATTTTCGAATATATCTACTTCGCACGCCCAGACAGCATTATCAACAATCGTTTAATCTATGAGGCCCGTAGCGCCATGGGCGCGGGATTGGCAGAGGAACACCCTGTCGACGCCGATTTGGTGGTTGGCGTGCCAGACTCAGCTACCCCGGCCGCTGTCGGCTACGCCACACGCTCCGGTATCCCACTGGGCATGGGACTGGTAAAAAACCACTATACCGGCCGCACCTTTATCGCGCCTGACCAGCGTCTGCGCGAACTAGGAGTGAAGTTAAAATTCAACCCTATGCGCCAGTTACTGGAAGGCAAACGTATAGTGCTGGTTGATGACAGTATCGTGCGCGGTACCACAACGCCGCAAGTCATTCGCCTGCTGCGTAAAAGCGGTGCTAAAGAAGTTCATATGCGCGTGTGCTCGCCCCCTCTACGCTTCCCATGTTTCATGGGAGTAGATATGGCAACCAAGCGCGAGCTGATCGCAACGCAGATGAGCGTTTCGGAAATCCGCGACTTTATTGGAGCCGATTCGCTGGGATACCTCAGTTTAGACGGGCTGGTTAAATCCACCGGGCTGTCCGACAACCGTTTCTGTTTGGCCTGTTTTACAGGCGACTATCCCGTGCCGGTACAACTGGAGATGGATAAGCTAGCACACGGAGAAAGCCGGCCCCTATAACCACCGTCACTCTTAAGCAGCATCAATCGCGAAATGCTTTCGTCCGCCTCAATTCCTCTCGTACCTTTTTTAATTGAACCATCAATGCGCGAAGTGCTATCATTATATTTATCTAGCTTAAAGCAATAAGGAGGATACGCTATGGGTGGTTATTTCCGCATTCTAGCCGCCATTCCCGGGTTTTTTCTCAGCTCATGGTTTCTCATGCTGTTGTGGGGTGTTATCGCGAGTAAATTACAGCTCAGCGTTACCTTAAGCTACATCAACGCTATGCTGGTCAATATTACGCTTTGGCTGGCTGTTGCCCCGCTGACAGCTGTCGGCAGCAAGAGATGCAACTAGCCGCACTATCCGCTCGCGTTACACACAACTTATTAATCCATTTTACTCAAGAGGCCGGAAATTAACGATAAATATGCTGCGGCAGGCGTCAGTATTGATGCCGCCGACTCAATCAAGGACGAAATCAGTAAGCTGGCGCATGCAAGTTTCACTAACGGCGTGCTTGCCGGACCCGGCTTATTCGGCGGGTTGTTTGAGCTCAAAGGCTATAAAAAACCCGTGCTGGTTTCCAGCATGGACGGTGTAGGCACCAAACTCAAACTAGCTGTTACTATGGACAGTTATGACAGCGTTGGCATTGACATTGTCAACCACTCTGTCAATGACATTCTCACATGCGGCGCCGCGCCTCTTTTCTTCTTAGACTACATCGCTATGGGACAGTTGCTACCGGAAAAAGTTCGGGGTATTGTCAATGGTTTGTCTAGCGCATGTCAGGAGGTAAACTGCGCCCTCATCGGCGGCGAAACCGCTGAGATGCCGGGGCTGTATGCCGGAGCAGACTTTGATCTTGTGGGCACGATTATCGGCGTGGTAGAAAAAGATAGTATTATCAGCGGACGCGATATAGTACCTGGCGATGAAATCTTGGGGTTGCCATCCAGCGGCTTACACACAAACGGTTACTCGTTGGCACGCCATATCCTCGGCGAAAGCCGTCAAGCGCTAGAAAAATACTATCCCGAACTTGGGCAAACGCTTGGACAAGCACTGCTTACCCCGCATAAATGCTACTTTAACGAAATCAAGCCGTTACTGTCCATGATAAAAGGGTTGGCGCACATCACCGGAGGTGGTTTTCCGGGCAACGTACCGCGTGTCATACCGGAGAATGTCACCGCCCGCTTCGACACATCCGCTTGGGATGTGCCGGCCATTTTTAATCTAATTCAAGAACAAGGCCGGATAACCAAGAACGAAATGTACCGCGTTTTCAACATGGGTATCGGCATGATTATCATCACCGCTCCGGAAAAAGCGCAGGAACTACGGCGGCGTTTGCCTAACGTCAGGCAAATCGGTCATATAACCTCACTTACAGACATGCAGCAAGTCATTCTTGATTAATGTAACCCAATAAGGAGTTTCTTATGAGAGCAATTATCAGTGTATCAGACAAAAACGGCGTTACTGATTTCGCCAAAGGACTGGAAGAGCTTTGTTTCGAATTATTCAGCACCGGCGGCACAAAGAAATCTTTGGTGGAAGCGCGAGTACTCGTCCATGGCATCTCGGAGATCACGAGTTTTCCTGAAATCCTTGACGGGCGTGTTAAGACGCTGCACCCTGCGGTGCACGGCGGATTACTGGCAAGGCGCGACCTGCCCTCTCACATGGATGAACTGAAAAGAAACAACATTGCTCCCGTTGATTTGGTTGCAGTTAATCTCTATCCATTTGTCCAGACCGTGTCAAAAGATGGCATAAGCATGCAGGAGGCTTTGGAAAATATTGATATCGGAGGCCCTGCCATGATAAGAGCCTCGGCTAAAAACTTTCCGAGCGTCGTTGTAGTGGTGGATCCGGCGGACTACGAGTTGATATTGTCCAAGCTTAAAGACGGAAGCATGGACTTGGCAGAACGCAAGCGCTTGGCACAAAAAGCGTTCCAGCATGTGGCAGCATACGATACTGCTATTGCGCAATACTTACGCCAAGACATTTCGGAGTTCCCTGACATTATGACAATCTCGCTTGAAAAACGCTATGACCTGCGGTACGGCGAGAACCCTCATCAAAAAGCGGCGTTTTATGCCGAGCAGAATGTGGTTAAGGTTAACAGCGGCATCACTTGGGCCAAACAGTTGTGGGGCAAAGAGCTTTCTTTCAACAACATCTTGGATGCTGAGGCAGCGTGGACGGCCGCCTCCGACTTCATTGATCCAACCGTGGCCATTATAAAACATACTAACCCCTGCGGATTAGCTAGCCATAACGACATTGATGAAGCTTATCGCCGCGCTTTCAGCGGGGATACTGTCTCGGCCTACGGCGGCATCGTTGCTTGCAACCGCACCGTAAGCCTCAAAATGGCTAAAGAAATGGATCCCACTTTTTATGAAATCGTTATCGCCCCGGGCTTTGACAACGATGCCCTAACAGAGTTACAAAAGAAGAAGAATTTGCGCATCATGCAAGTAAAACAAGATCCCTCCGTCACGCAGGATTACTTAAGTTACCGCCGCGTACGCGGCGGCATGCTGGTGCAACAGGCAGACACGCTAAATGAAGAAAATCTTGAGATGAAATGCGTCACCAAACGCACCCCAACAAACGCCGAAATGGAAGACCTCAAGTTTGCTTGGCGCGCTGTCAAGCACCTTAAGAGCAACGCTATCGTGCTGGTGAAAGACAAAACACTGCTTGGCATGGGTTGCGGTCAGCCCAATCGCGCGGTAAGCGTATTTCTGTCAAAAATCAAAGCAGGTGATAAATCTAAAGGCGCAGTCTTGGCGTCAGACGCTTTCTTCCCATTCTCCGACGGCATTGTGCAGGCAGCTGACGGCGGTATCAGCGCCATAATCCAGCCTGGCGGTTCCATTCGCGATGAGGACGGTATTAAGGCTGCTGATGAGCGCAATATAGCCATGGTATTTACCGGCATCCGCCATTTCTTACACTAAGCCCAAACTCATCATGCCCTGAAAGATCCCCCCTGTGTTATAATGAGGGGGTTTTTCTTTTTTAGTGACATGAATGCGTTACCATCTTCCATGGATACCATAGACAAACTACTAGACAGACTGCCTGCTGCTGACAAAACGCTGTTTCAGCGCTTTTATACTCTTAGGATCCAGCGAGGACAATTACGCGTACCGAGCCACATGCATGACTGGGTGCAACGGCAGTTCGGCTCACTCAAGATCGTTTCCGAGCAACAAATTGTACGCTTGAGCAATAAGCTCAGCGGCGAGGAGACGATATTCAACAACATACGCCACCTACGCCCAAGTGACACACGCGAGAATATCCGCTTTAGTATTGACAGCATAGACATGGGAACAGATAACTTTGCAAACCCTAAGCAAACAACGCCAGAGGATCCTTTCGGGCGCATTAACGGAAAGTATTGCATCACAGCCAGCAACATCGCAAAGTTTAACGAACTGCATGGGTTGGTTATCTTCAATAAATCAAACCCGTTGAGATTTACGAGGGAAGAAGTCTTAGACTATGTTGATACCGGCTGGCGCTGGGCTGAGCAAGCACATAAGTATTCCCCGGCTAACAAGTATTTCTTTTTCTGCTGGAATTGCCTCTGGCGCTCCGGGGCTTCCATAAATCACGGTCATGCCCAAATGGCTCTCAGCCGAGGAAAAGCTTACGCCCGTATTGAATCACTGCGTAAAACAGCTCTGTCATATCGACAGCGTTATGATTGCGACTACTTCGACGACCTATTCCGTATCCATCAGGCATTGGGGCTGGCTTATGAATTAGGCGGAGTACGTGTTATGGCGTACCTCACGCCAATAAAAAACAATGAAATCGTGCTAATGAGCCCAAAACTTACTCCTGCTTTTGCCGGTTGTCTATATGATGGGCTATCATTATACCGTGATGCGCTTGGTAGCATGTCTTTCAATTTTGCATTGACCGCCCCGCCGCTGAGCAGCACACGCGAAACGTGGCAAGGGTTTCCCGTCATAGGATGGCTGGTTGAAAGAGGAAAACTGGAATCTCGTTCATCAGACGTTGGTTCGCTGGAACTTTTTGCGGCTAACTTTGTGGACTGTAATCCATTTAAACTAGCCGAATTAATGGCAAAACAACACGAAAAAAGTCTGCGTGTCTAGGGTCGCCACCATAAATATCTCTCTTAATTTTCTAACCGCTTTCCCGTTGAAACTTAAGCCGCAAAATGCGCCGTGATTGTGCCGTGACTTTAACCCGCTCATCCAAACGATATCCCATAAGCCAAACAATTCCGGCCGTTGACGCCACTACAGGAATTTTTTTACGCCACATTCTGGGGATATGCGCGTCAATCATGAACTCCCCTAATTTCTTGATACCATCTTGCCCCAGCGGCTGGAAATAATCACCATTCTGCCAACTTTTAACCCACAACTCTGTTCCAACCGCATCCATATCCATATACGCCACCCAAGGACTGGCATTCTTGTCCATGGTCCGGACAAAGGATGCCTCCACGCTCCAACCGGAAAATGAGGTAATCCCCGGTATCAATAGTTGGCACATCTCTCCTAGAGGATGGAATGGACACGGCAAATCCATCTCTCTCCCCAAGTAACAACAACCGTACCCTTTCAAGAAAATCAACCCGCGCGGCAGATTCAATTGCCTCCCTGCTGGCTTGGACAACAGTAACAACATATCCTCAATATGTACAGATTCGATATCCTGCAAACCTTCCGGAAGCTGCTCCAGGCAACACCGTAACATGTGCCGCGTTAGTGCCGGGCTGATACCGATTAAAGGCTCTGTGTCTAGCGTGATAACATCGCCTTTCCGTGTCATGACTTGCTTGGCAAGTTCCAACGCTTGCTCATCAAGGCAAACCTTCTCATTTCCGGCAACGGCTGACAGCCGCAGTATGGCATCATTGATATTCGGATTAATTGTTTCCAATAGCGGTAAAAGCTTTAGGCGTATCCTATTGCGCATTGGTATAGTATCCATGTTGGAGCTATCCAGCCTTGGCGACAAATTATGACAACGGCAATAATCCTGCGTCTCCGCTTTTGTTATGTCAAGCATTGGGCGCATAATTCTTAGATGATGATCATCGATAATTCTCGGTGTTATCGTCTGCAAACCGACAAGACCTCTCAATCCGCTACCGCGTATTATATGCATAAGGATCGTTTCTACCTGATCGTCTTGTGTATGCCCGGTAACAACCAAATCCGTATCGTACTTAATTGCCGCCCGCGCCAAAAAGCGATAGCGCGCGAATCTTGCGGCTTCTTCAATCGTCATTTTGCGTTCACGGCGCAAAGCATGAACATCTGTCTGTCCGATCTCAGCAGTTATTCTCATTCGGCGCGCCAAATTCTCAACATATTCAGCATCGGCATGAGATTCACATCCGCGCAACATGTGGTCAAGATGCGCCACGCATAACTTCAAGCTCAGATCATCTTTTAGTACGGACAGAATATGCAGCAGACACACCGAATCCGCTCCGCCTGAAACAGCCACTACTAGAGTACTGCCAGACAAATTATGATCATGAAAACACTTGGCTATCCTTTGAGGCACACCATCTATCATAGCAACCATATCAGGCTGTCCTTGCCGTAAACATGGCAGAAACGGAAATACAAAAGCACTCGGCACAAGTCTGTATCAGAGCCACAACAGTACTATCCATTCCGCGAAATGTTTGGGCTCTTTGAGTTTTATCTTGTAATAATACTTAACAAGTATCATGTATCTAGGACTGACAAAAAAGACGAGTGCGTTGAATTGCCAGCGGCCTGTCTTGCCCGAGAGCCCGCACTACTTGCTCGGGGCGCCCCGCACCGCCACTGTCACAACGCAGTTTCATGCCCAGCGTCACCAAACCGGCATTATAAGAAATCAACCATACGTCTTCTATTAATGGGCGCAGATCATACGACTTAACGCCGACATCTCGCCTGTGTTCCCACGGCACACTATCCTTAGCCAACAAGTCATCAATGCTTTGTTTTACCAAAGAAGCGTCCGTCGCCTGTATCTGAACCGCATATTCGGCAAACCGTAGCTGAGATTGCAATGTGGGCGATTCTATTGGAATTGCCGCTACCTGCTCAATTTCAAGCCCTGCCGGCAGCTGAGGCGTTACTATATAAGTTAGGGCATGCCCCGACAGTGATTGCGTTATATAGACATCCATAAGCTCGCATGAACTTGTGACACCAAGAGCGAGCGGCGCGGCCAGTGACAGGCGCGGATGCGGGTTAAAGCCTTCGCTGTAGACCAGTTCCACTCCGGCGCGCCTAAAAGCGCGCTGCCACACCCTGACCAGGTCAAGATGAGAAATATATTTTATTTCTTCCCCTCGTTTAAAGCGTATCCTTAGACGATTCATCCTTCAGCATTCTATCCCGTGTAATTAACACTTCCTCGATTTTGAGACCTTTCATCTTGGTAACGACTATCTTCAGGTCTTGGTATTTAATTTTTTGCCCCTGCTTAGGAATACGTCCAATAAGATGCAAGACAAAGCCGGCTATCGTTTCGTAATCGCCCTCCGGCAATCCAAGATTGATTTCGGCATTAGCTTGATTGACATGCATGCCCCCATCCACTTGAAAAGTATGTTCGTTAATGGACTCGAATTCTTTCTCGACTGCCGACAAATCGTCCCCAACCGGCCCAAATATTTCCTCCATAAGACGGCTCAAGCTAACAATGCCGGCCGTGCCGCCATACTCATCCACAATGATACTCATATGAAAGTTCTTATCGCGCATCTCTTGGAACAGGTCACTAATACGCTTGTTTTCAGGAGTAAAATATGCAGGGCGCACCATGTCATCAATACGACCGTCCTGTGTAATATTGCCGCGAGCCATAGACATAATGACATCCTTTATGGCCAAAACACCTATAACATTGTCCATGCTCTCTTCATAGACAGGATAACGCGATTTAGGCGATGCGGAATAAATAGCAAGAAATTCGGATAAGGTTGTACCATTTGGCACCGCCACTACCTCAGGGCGCGGCACAATCACCTCGCGTACAGGACGGTCGCCAAAATCAAAGACGTTATGTAGCATTTTGGCCTCATTCTTCTCAACAGTTCCCTCTTCGCGCCCAACAGTAATCATGCTCTCAATATCTTCCGGTTCAACCACATCTTTGCGCATTGGTTTGCCGCCTACCAGCCGCGAAAAAGTCTCGGCTATCCAGCTTAGCACAGCTGCAAACGGTGTAAGGAGCCACATGATAACCTCGACTGGGCGTGCAAAGATTACCGTTATTTTCTCGCGGAAACTGTTGCCAAAAGTCTTCGGGATAACATCGCCGACAACCAGCAACACTGCCGTGACAACAACTGTGGCTATTGCCACGCTGGCGCTGTCATCACGCATAGAGAGAGCCAGCGTAGTCGCTAAAGCCGCAGCAGCAGTATTTACAAGGTTATTGCCAAGAAGTATTGTGGACAAAAAGCGCTCTCTCTTTTCCATGATGCGCGCCACGCGGGAAGCGCCGCGCACCTTAGCTTCCAACATGCGCTGCAAGCGGAACTTCTCCAGCGACATGAAAGCCATTTCTGTGGCAGCGAAAAAGGCCGATAAAATCACACACAGACAGAGCAGAACACCGTATATAACGTATAATGCATTGTCCATTGTTATACCCTCAAAAGGAAACTGCTAATCGCATTAGCGCCCCATGATAACACCGGCTACAAGGGGTGTCAAAGAGAGCGCATCCTTATCGGCGATGTAAAGAAGCAACCCTCCGCCGCATGGCTTGAGCACAGCGTGATATCGTTATGTCAACGATTCAACCTGCCGCTAATCACGCGGTAAACCAAAAACGCCATAAACAATATAAGCAGCGAAATTACAGCGATAACCCACCAGCCGCCGGAAACATTTTCCCAGCCGAGAACATCACCAACGCGCTGCAGCATTAGTAAAACACCGCATACTACGAAAACTAAAGCTACTAATACAGCGACTATTCTGCGCCCTATTGACATATCTTCTCTTTATCCAGTATCCGCACATGCTATCATTGCAAACGTGCGGCGTCAAATAGCACTCGGACATCAAGCGCAAAGCTTGTGTTATAATGCCCATTATGAAGATACTTGGCATAGAGAGCTCTTGTGATGAAACAGCAGCCGCTATCGTTGAGAACGGAACACGCATATTATCAAATGAAATTGCCTCGCAGGTTGATATTCATGCCCGCTACGGCGGGATAGTGCCAGAAGTAGCTTCGCGACAGCATCTGCTAGCAATTATTCCTATCATTGAGAAAGCTATGGACAAGGCCTCGACAGGTTGGCATGAAATCAATGCCATCGCTGTCACTCACGGACCGGGGCTTGCCGGCTCGCTACTGGTTGGAGTCAGCGTCGTTAAATCTATCGCCTACGCCAAAAAAATTCCGCTGGTAGGAGTAAATCATTTAGAAGGTCATATATACGCCAATTGGCTGACGGAAACGCATCCTGTGTTTCCGTTGTTATGTCTAATAGTTTCCGGCGGACACACCGACCTTATACACATGCGCCGACACGGTGACTATACACTGCTTGGGCATACCATGGACGACGCCGCAGGCGAAGCTTTTGATAAAGCAGCGCGCATACTGGAGCTAGGCTATCCGGGCGGGCCGGCCATTGACAAAGCTGCACAACACGGACAACCTTGTCTAGCATTACCATACTCTTGGATGAGCGGCACTCACAACTTCAGTTTTAGCGGCATCAAAACCGCTCTTTATCGCATGGTTGAAAAAGGCAAGATCGACAACATTAATGATGCTGCAGCCAGCTTCCAGCAAGCTGTAGTGTCAATTTTGGTAAGCAAGACTATTGCCGCCGCAAGCGAATGCGGCGCAAAACAGATACTGCTTTCCGGCGGCGTAGCCGCCAATAGCCTGTTGCGCCGGCGCTTTCGTCAAGAATCCCCTATACCAATACTAGTGCCCCCTCCAATTCTGTGCACCGACAACGCTGCTATGATAGCCGCCTGTGGCTATTTCCGCTTGCAGGCAGGAGACAAAAGCACTTTAGACCTAGACGTAATTCCAAGTTTACAGCTTGTCTAAGCGATATATCAGCCAAATTCGCGATGTACAAGTAGAATTGCAGAGATTCTGCGCGAATTATGCCCCTAATTTCTATTCTATTCTCTTGTACTTCGTTCTATGCGGCTAATGCCGGTTGCGGCTGCAGTCAATCTCGGTTATTATTGTTTTAGCAGTCTCGCCATGAGATTGCTAAAATATTTTCAAGGTTCGTAATTTGCAAAAAGTCAAAAGAAAGAGGAGGTCTTAAGCATGGCATCTAAAATCCATCCATTGGGCGAGCGAATCCTGGTCAAACCTATAGCCAGAGAGGAAATCTCCCGCGGCGGCATCGTACTGCCTGACACCATCAAAGAAAAACCGCAAGAGGGCGAAGTAATTGCGGTAGGCGAAGGAAAACGCGACGATAAAGGCGAGCGCATACCTATGGACGTCAAAGTCGGAGACATTGTCATCTACGCCAAATATGGCGGGACTGAGATTAAACTTGAAGATGACGATTATATGATTTTGCGCGAAAGCGATATCCTTGCCAAGAAAGTTTAGATAAGGAGAATAGAGTAAATATGGCAAAACAAATTATATTCGGTGAAGACGTAAGACGCTCCCTCAAAAAAGGCGTGGATACCCTATCGGCTGCCGTCCGCGGCACTCTTGGCCCTAAGGGGCATCCCGTGGCTCTAGAGAAGAAATGGGGAGCTCCGTCGATTGTTGATGACGGCGTAACCATCGCCAAAGAAATTGAGCTCCCCGATTCGTTTGAAAACATGGGCGTTCAATTGGTAAAAGAAGCCTCCGCCAAAACTAATGATGCCGCAGGCGACGGCACCACAACTTCCACAATACTAGCTTGGGCCATTATCAGTGAGGGTTTCAAAAACATCGCAGCCGGTGCAGAACCGCTGTCTCTTAAGCATGGTATCGAAAAAGCCACTGCCGCTGTAGTTGAAGAACTCAAGAATGCATCTACAGCCGTCAACGGCAAGGAGCAAATTGTACAGGTAGCTACAATCACCGCCAAAGACCCCGAAATCGGCAATATGATTGCCTCAGTTATGGAGAAAATTGGGAAAGACGGCGTTATCACCATTGAGGAATCCAAAGGCACCAAATTCGAAACAGAATATGTCGAGGGTATGCAATTTGACCGCGGATACGTATCGGCTTACTTTGTCACCGATACCGCGCGTATGGAAGCTAACGTCGATGATCCATTTATTTTAATCACGGATAAGAAAATCTCCTCTATACAAGAGATTCTTCCGTCTCTAGAGCGCATTCTGCAAGCCACCAAGAATCTACTCATCATCGCCGATGATGTTGACGGCGAAGCCTTGGCCACCTTGGTAGTCAACAAACTGAAAGGCACACTTAATGTCATAGCTGTCAAGGCCCCCGGCTTCGGGGATCGCCGCAAGGCTATGCTTGAAGATATTGCCATTATTACCGGTGGCAAAGTCATCTCAGAAGACGTTGGCCGCAAACTGGATTCCATTACTGTAGATGATTTGGGCCGTGCCCGCCGCGTGGAAGTCAACAAAGATAAAACCACTATCATTGAAGGCAAAGGCGCTTCCGATGAAATTAAGGATCGCATTAAGCAACTCAAAGCTCAGATTGAAGAAACCGATTCTGATTTTGATCGCGAGAAACTGCAGGAGCGCATGGCGCGAATGGCCGGCGGCGTAGCTGTCGTCAAAGTCGGCGCTGCTACAGAAACTGAAATGAAAGAGAAGAAGCACCGCGTGGAAGATGCTTTAGCCGCGACCCGCGCTGCTGTAGAAGAGGGCATATTGCCGGGCGGCGGTATTGGTCTGCTGAATTCGCTGCCGGCCTTAGACAAGCTAGATGTCACCGGCGATGAAGCTACAGGCGTAAACATCATTCGCAAAGCAGTGGAAGAACCCATTCGCTGGATAGCTATCAACGCAGGACACGACGGTGCCGTTATTGTCGACACAGTCAAAAAAGGTGTCAAAGGATCCGGCTATAACGCTGAAAGCAACACTTTCGGTAATATGGTAGAGATGGGAATCATTGATCCGACTAAGGTAGTGCGGAGCGCCTTGGTAAACGCATCCAGCATTGCCAGTATGGTACTGGTCACAGAATCTCTAGTCGCTGACATTCCGGAGAAAGAAAAGGCTCCTCCCTCTGCCAGCATGGGCGGCATGGGCGGCATGGGCATGGGAGACATGTACTAAAACTCAATTACATTGGTTTAGTGCCGGAAAGAGGATGGAGAGAATCTCTCCATCCTCTTTCGTTTAGAGCACCTGTACCCTAAGGATATTGCTTGACATAATACCGCAGCTTTATCCGGCGACTAGTTCGCGCAGCCCGCACGGTTCTTTCACTGGCCCCACTACCGCCAATCGCATACGAGAAATATCAATCAAGCGGCCGGCCACATGCTGTATATCAGATGCGGTAACGGCATCTACAATATTTCCAACCTCGTCAACAGTCAAGATACGCCCCGCACGAATTTCCTGGCCTCCAAGCCAACCGGCCATATGGCGGCTATCCTCCAACCGTAAAACCAGTTGCCCCTTGGACATTTCTTTAACTTTAGATAGTTCGTCCGCAGAAATAGCCTCTTCACGAAAACGCATTAATTCCGTGATAATAGCCTTTAGCGCCAGCTCTGCTTTAGCGCTATCCACACCGGCATAAACCATGAGCGAGCCCGTGTCACTCAAGTGGTCAACATAACTTTGCACATTGTAAGCCAAACCAAGCTTATCGCGCACCACGCTGAACAATCGGCTGCTCATGCCGCTGCCTAGCGCCACATTCAACATGTCCAAAGTAAAACGAAATGGATCAAAGAGCGAAAGCCCGGGGAGGGCAAGGCATATATGTGTTTGTTCAATCTCGCGAGTTTCAATCTCTACCCTTTTATATGAGCGCTCCTCAAACGGCTTGTGTTTGCGATGTTTTCCAGCGGCTGCCCATCCTCCCAGACAGCGCTTAACCGCCTCCGCGGCTTCACCATGTTCAACCCCGCCGGCAATGGATAAAACTGTCTCAGAGGGAACATACTGTCTGCGGATATATTCTGCTAGATCGTCACGATTGATAGCACTGACCGCTTTTTTAGTTCCGGCAATATCGCGCCCCAATGGGTCACCCGGCCATAACAGTTTCTCAATAAGTATTCCCGCCTTTGAAGATGGATCGTCATAACTCATATTGATTTCTTCAATGATAATCTGGCGCTCTTTTTCAATGTCATCCTTGTCAAGCTTGGAATTGATTAACATGTCACTAAGCACACCCATAGCAAGCTCAAAGTGAGGACACGCAACCTTACACCAATACACCGTGGTTTCACGGTCAGTACCGCCGTTAAGAACACCGCCTACTCTTTCAATAGCCTCGGAAATATCTTTAGAAGTCGGACGGCGCTCGGTGCCGCGGAAAAGCATATGCTCCACAAAATGGGATATTCCGGCCTGTGAATTAGTTTCATAACGTGAACCTACGGCAACGAAAATACAGATAGAGACCGACTGGGTTTGTGGCATAGTACGAGTAACAATACGTAAGCCATTGTCTAAAGTTGCTTTCTGATACAAATCATCACCTCTTTCCGTATTTCATTCTATTTAAGCAGGCATTAAGCTGTCAATCTAACACATGCAAGAATCGCCCCTTTTACAAAGCCGGCCGCTATAGACACAACCCCATCAGCGGCTAGACAACAAGGTCACTTAGTGCAAACCGCACACCGCAAAATGGCGCTCTGTTCATGTAGCATTTCTTGCTCAAACCTCTTGACAGGAACGTAGCAAAGCCAGTAATATAAGGCTGTTGCTTAATTGGCAGTGCTATTTTTAACAATTTAGTACTATTCTTGATTGAGCTAGGAGTGTAGCTCAGTTGGTAGAGCAGCGGTCTCCAAAACCGCCGGTCG
>WRDV01000002.1 GCA_009779655.1 Dehalococcoidia bacterium | reverse complement strand
GGGCATTTGCCGCGGTGCTCTATGTCGTCCTTGGCGTGATAATGGCACAAGTAGAGTACTTACCAATTGCCGTAGCCGCAAAATGGATTATCCAGTGTGTCTCGATAATAATACTGTTTGTGGCATCGTGCTGGCTTTATGATAATAAATTTGAAATATCAAATTCATAGATGTGCCAATAAGCGGAGCGCCTCGCGCATGATTTGTCTGCTTATTGTAAGGAAAGGATGATTTTACATGACTAAGAAGACTTCTTTAGAGTTGCTGGGCATTGTCGTTGTAGGCGTAGTATTAACGCTTATGTGTATGTTCTTATTGGACAAGTTAGGATACAATGTGAATAAAAGCGTCTCTCCGAATAAGGAATATCAAGTATCTTATAATAGGCTTAGGCAGGGAATAGTATTACAAAGCTTCGAAACAGGTGCCAAAACAGGGTGTACCAGCGGTATTATACCTGCTTTCTGTTGGTCGCCCAATAGTAAATACCTAGCTTTTTCGTGCGGAACTACATATGGTAATGAGGTGAGACTTATTATAGCTGATGTTGAGAATGCTTTCCGGGAAGGGAAACTATGGGAAGAGAAATGGATATGGATAAATATCCCACTAGGGATTGAACAGAATGATATATCAAAGACGCGAGTAAAAAATCTTAAGTTCATGGATAACGACAGCATTTTTGTTGAGTTAGATATTACATGCAGATCGGGAGATCAAGCGTCCTGGTGGTACACCTTTGATGTTGTTAATTGGTCTGTGATAGAGATTAGCCTTGATGAATAGGTTGTAGGGACGCAGCGTCCCGTGCCGCATGACTGCCATGCATTGAAGTGCTTGCCGAAATAGTGGTATAGTCAAAGAACCAATATTTGTCATGTATGGGGAGGGGATGCGCATGGGTCCGCTTGTCTTAATAGCAATAATCGGACTACTTGCTTTAACTATTTGGATATGGATTATTGTCGCATCATGGTTCGCTGAAGTCGCTAAGTGTAAAGGATATGATTTTGAAGCTTGGAAGATAAGAAGCTTGCTTTGCGGGATGCCGGTATGGATTCTTATTGCTGCGCTGCCGAATAAAACGTATCACGAGGAATTGCTGGCGGCGTTGCGCGAGACGGACAAGTTTGAGAAAGATATTCCCAAGGCTAATTCAAATTGACTTGACATATTGTACATGTTATCATTAGGCATAATCTATAACTTAAATTATGCTTGGCCACAACGCTATGTCCGCTCTAGATGAGCTATATCAAACTATATGTAACTGCCATAAATGCGAAATTTCCCGACTGCGGACTAAAGCCGTACCCGGAGAAGGCGCGAATAACACTGAGATTATGTTTATTGGCGAGGCTCCCGGATGGTATGAAGACCAGCAGGGGAGGCCTTTTGTTGGGGCGGCGGGACAGTTTCTGACGCAATTGCTGAAGTCTATCGGCTTAGAGCGGGAGCAGGTGTATATTACTAATATTATCAAGACCCGCCCGCCGAACAACCGTGATCCTCTGCCGCAGGAGATCGCTAATTGCAAGCCGTATCTTGAACGCCAGATTGATATCATTAAGCCGAAGATGATCGTTACGCTGGGTCGTTACTCCATGGGTATGTTCATGCCGGGTATGAGTATCGGACAGATACATGGCACAGCTGTTAAAAAAGACGGCGTACTGTATTTCGCTATGTACCATCCGGCGGCGGCGTTGCATCAGGGCAGCCTGCGCAGTGTTATTCAGTCTGATATGCTGAAAATCCCCGACTTGCTGGCTGAGCTGAAGAAAGAGTGCGAGGCTAGCCATGCGCAGGAGTCACACAAGGAAGAGTCTCAGCAACTTAAGTTGCTGTAAGGAAGATTAATGTCGAAAGAGAAGTTAAAGATTATTCCTCTGGGCGGCCTGGGGGAAATAGGTAAGAATATGATGGCCGTGGAATACGGCGAAGATATTTTAGTCATTGATGCGGGACTGATGTTTCCCAATGAGGAAATGCTTGGTATTGACCTGCTCATTCCGGATATAAGTTATTTGTTGGAGCATCAAAACAAGGTGCGCGGCATCGTCATTACCCATGCCCATGAGGATCATATCGGCGCGCTGCCTTATGTGCTGCCTCAGCTTAATGTGCCAATTTACTGCACTAAACTTGCCAAGGGACTGATTTCAGTTAAGCTAAAAGAGCGTAAAATTCTGGCGCAAACCAAGTTTAACGTAGTTGCGCCGGGAGGTCATTTTGATACGGGATGTTTTGCTGTGGAATTTTTCCCCGTATGCCACAGCATACCCGATGCCGTGGGGATTATCGTGCGTACGCCGGTGGGCACCATCGTGCATACGGGTGATTTCAAGCTGGATTATACTCCTGTTAGCGGAATGCCAACAGACTTATCGCGTTTGGCGCAAGTTGGCTCGCAAGGCGTGCTATTGCTTATGGCGGATTCTACTTACGCTGAGTTACCCGGGTATACGCCGTCAGAGCAAGTGGTGGGAGAGGCTATTGACCACATTATTGCTAACGCCGCCGGCCGTGTGTTGGTAACCACGTTCGCTTCTCTTATTTCACGTATGCAGCAGATTATCGACGCCGCCGCCAGACATGAGCGCCGTGTTTTTGTTATCGGGCGTAGCATGTCTGATAATGTGCGTATTGCCTCGGATTTAGGCTATTTGAAATTGCCACCCGGCGTGATGGGGCGCGTGGAGGAGTTGTCGCGCACTCCGCACGACAAGGTGGTGGTGCTGACAACCGGCAGTCAGGGCGAGCCTACCTCGGGCTTGGTACGTATTGCCAGCCGCGTTAATCCGCATCTTAGTATTGTGCCCGGGGATACCGTCATCATTTCGGCGTCGCCGATACCCGGCAACGAATCATTGGTTAATCGTACCGTGGATAACCTATTCAAGCAGGGGGCGCAGGTGTTTTATGGCAGCCGTACTCAGGCTCATGTGCATGGACATGCAAGCCAGGAAGAGCTCAAGTTGGTTCTTAATCTTACCAAGCCGAAGTTCTTTGTGCCGGTACATGGCGAATACCGCCATCTTACGCTGCATGCGAAGCTGGCTCAGTCGCTTGGCTTAAGCGCGGCGCATACCTTTGTGCTTGAAGACGGTGACGTTTTAGAATTGAGCTCGGCAAGCGGAAAGGTTGCAACAAAGGTCGCATCAGACAATGTTTATGTTGACGGACTGTCTGTTGGCGATGTGAACAGCGCCATACTGCACAATCGTCGGATGTTGTCGCGCGATGGTATTGTGGTGTTATCCGTTGCTATCAATAAGCATACCGGCAAGCCGGTCGGGCGCCCCGGTATCGTAACGCGCGGGTTTGTGGATGTGCCTGAGGCGCGGGATTTATTGAGTTCGGGATGTGAGTTGGTAGCTGATTTGTTAAATCGCTGCGATATCAATTCCGTAACCAGCGGATTTATCGATAATGAAATTAAGAATGCCCTTGAGAAGTATTTTTATGATAAAACAAAGCGCCGCCCCATGATTTTGTCTGTGCAAATGCATGTGTAGAGGTTGGGTATGGCTAAAAAACAGGATTTTAGACTAAGAAAAAACAAGTTAAGGCAAAGGATAATCACAAAACAAAAAACAGCTTTCAACCGGGTAAAAAACGCGCAACAAAGTCCATTTGGCTATGGCTGCTTGGAGTTATTTTGCTGGTTGCCGTTATAGCATTATTGATCTGGCAATGGAGCAATATAGCGCGCGTAGCGAGTAATTTTATTAACGGAACATATGGAATGCTTGGCTGGGGCTTAATCCTTTTGCTTATAGGAATCATTGTTGCAGTATGCGTTCTCTTCCGCGACCGGTTGTCCGGGTTCGCCAAGCGTTGGACTTTGAACTATTGGTATCGTTGGCTTGGCGCTATTGTGCTGGTATTTGTCATCTGGGGAGTGCTGGGGCTTATGTCGCTTGGCGGCAGTGTAGGCAGGAGTATTGTAAGCGATGGCAGTATAACCGGCATACTCAGATTAGTAGCATTGCTGCTTGCGGCCCTGGCGCTGTTATTGCCGGCTGTTGTTTGGCGCGCTGTCAAGGCTGTTTGGCACGGGCTGGTTGGCATGGTTAGAATGCCGGCACCTAAACCTAAGCAGGAAAAGGCTTCAACTATTGCTTCAGTCTCGCGCCAGAGAGTATTGCCGCGTACTGCGTCAGACGCGGTTGAATTTGGTGATTCAGGCGCTGACAAAGACAAAAGTTCTGCGAATAGTCAGGCTAAGAGAACATCCGCCGCACTGGCTGCGGTTGGCGCCGGTGTCAAAACCGGTGATAAGCAGGTAGCGCAGGATATATGGCGCAAATACGGCGAATCTACTGATGTAGTTGAGGTGGACGGCTGGAAACTGCCTCCGATTGATTTGCTTGATAAATCGCAGGAAATGGAGTTTAGCGACGCGGATAATCAACAGCGCGCGAAGGTGATAGAGGACGCGCTGATTAGCTATGGCGTAGCGGGTAAGGTTACGGAGATTAATGTTGGGCCTACCGTGACGCAGTTTGGCATTGAGCCCGGATGGGATATTAAAACTAAGCGCGTACATCAGAAGGACAGCGACGGCAATGTCACCGTGCGCGATGAGGAGCTTTCTCGCACGCGTGTTAAAGTGGAGCGCATTACCGCCTTGTCTAATAATTTAGCCCTTGCCCTTGCCGCGCCTACCATTCGTATTGAGGCTCCCGTGCCCGGCAAGGGAATTGTAGGACTGGAGGTTCCCAACAAGATTTATAGTACGGTTACTCTGCGCGGAATTATTGAGGCCAATAGCTTTCAAAAACTGCTAGCGAAGACGAGATTGGCTATGGCTTTAGGAAAAGGCGCCGGCGGCGAGGCCGTAGCGGATGACCTAGCTAAGATGCCGCACTTGTTGATTGCCGGTTCTACCGGATCCGGTAAAACGGTGTGTCTCAATGCCGTTATATGCTGTATTCTCATGTGCAATACGCCGTATGACGTCAAGCTGATTTTGATTGACCCCAAACGCGTGGAACTAACACAATTTAGCAGTTTGCCTCATTTGGCAGCGCCTGTAGTTGTGGATACGGACAAGGCGCTTTCCACGTTGCGCTGGCTTAATATGGAGATGGATAACAGGTACAAGAAATTGCAAGCGGTAAGCGCGCGCAATATTGACGCTTACAATGAGAGCAAGTCTGGCAAAGATAAGATGCATTACATTGTGCTGGTGATAGATGAGCTGGCCGATTTGATGATGGCTGGCTTTGATGAAGTGGAGCATATATTATGCCGCCTGGCGCAGCTTGCGCGCGCTGTCGGAATTCATTTGGTTGTGGCTACTCAGCGCCCGTCTGTGGATGTTATAACCGGTCTTATAAAAGCTAACTTCCCGACGCGAATTAGCTTCGCGGTCACGTCACAGGTGGACTCGCGCACAATCTTGGACGCTGTTGGCGCTGAAAAACTGCTTGGACGCGGTGATATGCTCTATGCGCCGAGAGATGCGGTCAAACCAAAACGGTTGCAGGGATGCTATGTTTCTGACGCTGAGGTAGAACGCTTGGTTTATTTTTGGAATAGTCAGAAAAAAGAGGAGATCGCGCCGCTAAATGCGTCTGAGATCGCAACGGCTCCGGCTTTTACCAAAAAGGAAAGCCAACCGGGTGACCCGCTCATGGATACCGTGCGCCAGCTGGCAAATGAACACAACCAGATGTCGGCTTCTTTCTTACAGCGCAAGCTCGGTATCGGCTATCCGCGTGCGGCACGGCTTTATGACCAGCTTAAGGCTGAAATGGATAGTATGCCTGACGGCGGCGCCGAAGTTCCTCGGGATGATAATTTTTAAACGAGGTTTTTCCCTAACGTTATAGAATGCTAAGAGTGCATGCTCTCAGTTTTTTCTTAGCATTCTAGATGGCGTTGCGCTTAATTCTATTTAGCGAGCGGCTTACTGATTAGGTCGCGACGCAACTCTGTGATGCGGTCGCGTAGCAGGGCTGCTTTTTCGTAATCAAGATTCTTAGCTGCTTGCTTCATTTGTTTTTTCATGGCATTCACAATTCTTGCCTTATCCTCATGCGACATGTTTGCGCTCGGTATGAACTTGGGGAGAGTTTCGTCTGCATTGCCGGCTGCCCTAACGCGTTCGGTAATGTCTTTAATGCCCTTTTTGATGCCCTGCGGAGTGATGTTGTGCTTAAGGTTGTATTCTTCTTGTATGGCTCGGCGTCGGTTTATCTCATTTATAGCCCGCTGCATACTGCCGGTAATGCGGTCGGCATACATAATTACGCGTCCTTCAACATGGCGCGCGGCGCGCCCCATAGTTTGTATAAGCGATTGTTCTGAACGCAGATAGCCTTCTTTGTCAGCGTCCAGTATGGCAACCAAACTAACCTCAGGCAGATCGAGCCCCTCGCGCAAAAGGTTAATGCCGACCACGACGTCATACACGCCCAAGCGCAAATCGCGCAGCACTTCCACTCTCTCAAAAGTATCCATCTCAGAGTGTAGGTAATGTGTTTTGACGTCCATCTCAGCCAGATAGTCCGCCAGCTTTTCCGCCAGCTTTTTGGTTAGCGTGGTCACCAGACAGCGCATGCCATTGTCAGTATGTTTTTTTATTTCATCGAACAAGCTGTCAATCTGCCCGTCGGCGGGCTTAATTTCTATAGCAGGTTCTAGCAGCCCTGTGGGGCGCACCAGTTGTTCTACAATTTGGCTGCTTACGGTCAACTCATACTCTGACGGAGTGGCGGAGACATATACTGCCTGATCTATGCGCTGCTTGAACTCGTCAAATGAGAGCGGGCGGTTATCCATTGCCGATGGCAAGCGGAAGCCGAAATTGACAAGAGTGCGCTTTCTCTCTGAGTCTCCGCGGTACATCCCGCGAATTTGCGGAATACTCATGTGCGACTCATCGATGATAGTAATGTAGTCTTTCGGGAAATAATCTAGTAACGTCCATGGAGTGCTGCCGGCTACGCGTCCCGCGATATGCCTAGAATAGTTTTCTATGCCTGAGCAGTAGCCGACTTCCTGCAGCATTTCCAAATCATAGTTGGTGCGCGCTTCTAACCTCGCTGCTTCCAATAGTTTGCCTTCTTCTTTTAGCACGGTTATACGCTGAGTTAACTCCTCGCGAATGCCGATAATGGCCTTATGCAGCTTATCGTGCGAGGTGACAAAGTGCTTGGCCGGAAAAACACTTGCCGTGTCTGCTTCCGAGAGTATTTCGCCTGTAAGCGTATCAAAAGAAGTGATACGTTCCAGAGTATTCCCGAAGAACTCTAATTTCAGACCTATTTCCTCATAAGCCGGGAGTATTTCAAGCGTGTCGCCGCGTACGCGAAACTTGCCGCGGGTTAACTCCGTATCATTGCGCTCATACTGCATAGCAACTAACTGCTTAAGAACGTCGCGGCGCTGGTAATCATTGTTTTTTTGAACATTAAATATGAAATTACGGTATTCTTCTGGTTCTCCTAGACCGTATATGCAGGACACGGAGGCAACTATAATCACATCGCGCCGTTCTAGTAACGCCTTGGTAGCTGCGTGTCGCAATTTGTCAATTTCTTCGTTGATATCGGCGTCTTTTTCGATATACATGTCTTTGGAAGGAACGTAGGCTTCCGGCTGGTAGTAATCGTAATAGCTGACAAAATACTCAACGGCGTTATTCGGGAAAAATTCTTTAAACTCTGCGTAGAGCTGTGCGGCCAGCGTCTTGTTATGGCTCATTACAAGCGCCGGACGACCTAAGCGGGCAATGACGTTAGCCATGGTGAATGTCTTACCTGAGCCTGTAACGCCAAGCAGTGTTTGGTGCCGGTAGCCTGAGTCAATGCCTTTAACTAATCGTTCCACAGCCTGCGGCTGGTCTCCTGTTAGTTGAAAAGCAGAGGTTATTTCAAAAGGGGGCATACTTATGAGTATAGTAGGATGACTAAGAAGAGGCAACTTTAGCTGCTTAAGGGAAGAGCTTTGGCTATTAAGCCGCGCCGATTTAATTCACGGAGGATATCTAACAGCTTGATCTCGTTTTTACAGCGATAGCAATCAGGCCGGGGCCTGCATGGGCGCCGATGACCGGTCCTAAGCGCGAGAGAATGATGCGCTCATTAGGGAAAAAGGTGATTTTCTTAAGCAATTCCACAGTTTCTTCGCGGTTGGTGCTGTATACGGCGCATAGCTCTTCAATGTTCTCAAATCTTGAGACAAACTCGATGAGTTTAATCTTAGCTTTAGTTTTGCCGTAAGCCTGTAGTACAGGCGTAAACTCGCCATCTCTAATAGTTAACAGCGGTTTTGTTTTGAGCAGGGAGCCGACAAAGGCTTTAGCTTTGCCTATGCGCCCGCCGCGCGCAAGGTATTCAAGAGTATCAAACATGATAAGTACATGGATATGATTAAGCATCTCATTGACCGCATCCACAATCTCTTGGAAGCAGTTGCCTTCTTTTGCCATTCTGGCGGCAGTGATGACGATTATGCCCAGCGCCATGGAAATAGTTTTGGAATCAATGATTTCGATGGGGCATTTGGTACAGGTAAGCTTTTTAGCTTGCTCCGCGGAACGGATCGTGCCTGAGAGATGCGAGCCGATATGAATTGACAAGATGCCGTCAGCGTCTTTGCCTAATTTGTTATATACTTCAAGGAAGTCCTGCGGCGTAGGTTGCGAGGTAGTTGGACGAATACGGTCGTGAATCAGCTTTTCATAGAATTCATCTTCGCTGATATCAATGCGATCCTTATAGCATTTGTTGCCGAATACGACGTATTCGGCAACAATAGTAATGTCTAATTCTTCCGCAATTTCTTTTGGGATGTCGGATGTGCTGTTGGTTACGATTTTTACTGGCATTTATTAATTCTGTTTATCTCATCAAACAGGCTTGATGAATTGTTTCAGAAAATGAGGGAATGATAACAGCACTGTTTTGTGCCGGTATATGCATACCTCAATTCCATTGGATTATAGCACAACATGACATGCGACGTTTTAGCATGGTAGACAGATTGATCCTATAAATTATTGCTATATAGTAATAGTGTCGATCTGTTTCTTAACTGCCTCGGCTGATGCGGCTAAAGTGCTCAACTCGTCAGGTGTAAGTTCAATACTAATAACTTCTTGTACGCCGCCTTGTCCCAGTTTCAATGGCACGCCGATAACGACGTCTTTTAGATTATACTCGCCGGACAGCACTGCGGCGCATGGCAGCACTTCTTGTGTGTTTTTGATTATGGCTTCTGCCATGCGCGCAACAGCTGCTGACGGAGCATAAAAAGCACTGGATGTCTTAAGCAGTCCTACAATTTCCGCGCCTCCGTTAATAGCTCTTTGCGTCAGCGTGTCAATAGTTTCTTTTGGTAAAATCTCAGTGATAGGTATGCCGTTTACTTTTGCAAGGCGCGGGAAGATAACCATGCCGGCACCGTGTTCGCCCAGCACGTAACATGAAACATCGGTGACGGGAGCATTTGTTGCTTGCGCGATGAAAGTCGCAAACCGTGCTCCGTCAAGTACGCCGGAAAGCCCAATCACGCGGCTGCGCGGGAAGCAGGATGTCTTATATGCTACCCATGTCATGGCATCTACCGGGTTCGCTACCACTATAATGACGCAGTCGGGTGAGTATTTAACCGCCTCTTTAGTCACGCTGGAAACGATACCGGTGTTGATTTTAAGCAGATCTTCACGCGTCATGCCGGGCTTACGCGCGGCGCCTGACGTAATAACTACGACGTCGGAGTCAGCAGTATCGGCATAGTTGTTAGATCCGCTGATGCAATGACTAAAACCGACTATCGGTCCGGATTCTAGGATATCCAAGGCTTTGCCTTGAGGTAACCCTTCCACAATGTCTACCAGCACTATGTCGGCAAAATCCTTTTCTATAAGGCGCTGCCCCAAACCGGCGCCCACATTGCCGGCGCCTATTATGCTGATTTTGGTCTTTTTCATGTTGTTTCTCCTTAGTCGGAACACACACTGACTTGTGAGGTTATATTTTCCCCATAATATCAATTATGGCGTCGGCTACTTGTGATGTGCCTACGGCGCTGCCTTGTCGGTCTTCAGATTTAAGATCGTAAGTGACATTTTTACCATCCGCGATTACGGCGGCAATGGCCCTTTCCACTTGCTCAGCGGCGGCAAACTCATTGATATGGCGCAGCATAAGAACGCCGGAGAGTATCATGGCCATAGGATTAGCTTTGTTCATGCCCTTATATTTGGGGGCGCTGCCGTGAGTTGGTTCAAACAGGGCTATGCCATCGCCTAAATTGGCTCCCGGCGCCACGCCGAGACCGCCTACCAGCCCGGCGCATAGGTCTGAGATTATATCCCCGTAGAGATTGGGGCAGACCAACACGTCGAACTGCTGGGGTTTTTTTACTAACTGCATGGTCATGTTATCCACTATGCGGTCTTCAAACTCAACATCCGGATATGCCGGCGCCACGTCGCGGGCTACTGCCAAGAAAAGACCGTCTGAGAATTTCATGATGTTAGCTTTATGAACGGCGGTCACCTTCTTGCGCTTATTTGCGCGGGCGTACTCAAAAGCGAAATGCACGATACGACGGCATCCGAATTCGGATAGCGGCTTAATACTGATGCCCGAGTCCGGGCGAATTTTAGCGCTCAAGCCGCCCAGAAAAGAGATAAGCTTGTTTGCATCGGCGCTGTCCTTCTCGAATTCAATGCCCGCATAGAGATCCTCCATGTTTTCACGCACGACTACGAGATCCACATTGCTATATAGCGTGGGCGTTCCTGTGTAGCTCTTGCATGGGCGCAGGCAGCAGTAGAGCTCTAGTTCCTTACGCAACGCAACATTGACACTGCGGAAACCTGAGCCGACAGGGGTTGTGATAGGCCCTTTAAGAGCCACTTTGTTTTTTCGAACTGATTCCAATACGTGATCCGGAAGAGGTGTTCCGTATTCGGCCATCACGTCTGTTCCTGCATGCACTATATCCCAATTGAATTTGACTCCTGTGGCTTCTAGCACGCGGCGCGTAGCATCGGTCAATTCAAGACCGATACCGTCGCCCGGTATGAGAGTTACATTATGAGATTCCATAGTTATCCAACCTGCTCCTTTGTGAGTTTACGCTGACCATTCTACAATAAACTGTAACGCATAGCATACTCGCTGAAAAAGAGACCGCCTCTCCTTTTTCAGCGAGAGGCAGGTACGGCACGATATGCGGTCAACCGTGATTTAATCCAGCTTGAAATCACCGTGTTTTTGGATATAGGGAATTAACCCGCCTTCTTCTAATATAGCCAGCATAGCTTCCGGAATAGGTTTGAAAGTAAGCACTATGCCATTGGTAATATCATTAACGGTACCGGCGCTCATATCTACTTCCAGTTCATCTCCGTCATTTATTTTATCTGTATCGCAGATTAGAACCGGCAACCCTCTGTTAATGGCATTACGGAAGAAGATACGCGCTACACTTTTGGCGAGCACCGCGCTCACTCCGGCCATCTTAATGACTAATGGGGCGTGTTCGCGGGATGAGCCTAAACCGAAATTGTCGCCGCCCACTACGAAATCTCCTGCTTTCACGCGTGAAGCAAATGTCGGATCGGCGTCTTCCAGCACATGTTTGGCCAGCTCCGGTAGATTAGAACGCAGGTGTGCCAATCTGCCCGGAACAATTAAATCGGTAGAAATACTATCGCCGAACTTGAAAGCGTTGCCTTTAAACATTTTGGAGCACCTCCCTAGGATCGGCGACTACGCCTTTTAAAGCAGTGGCCGCCGCTGTCGCCGGACTGGCTAGGTAAACGAAAGAGTTTGGATTGCCCATGCGTCCTTTAAAGTTGCGGTTTGCGGTGGAAAGACAGGCTTCGCCATCTCCCAGTATGCCTTGGTGCAGACCGAGGCAGGCTCCGCATCCGGGCGGAATTATTGTGCCGCCTGCTTCCACGAAAATACGCATATAGCCGGCATCCATGGCCTGTAGTAGTACGCGTTTGGAGGACGGAGCTACAATAAGCCGTGTGTCAGGGTGGATTTTTTTGTTTCGCAGTATGCTGGCAGCTAAGGCGAAGTCTTCCAGCCGTCCGTTTGTGCATGTACCCAAGAATACCTGATGAATGCGTACACCGCTTAGACTATTGGATAGCACGATGTTATCCACTGTGTGCGGACGGGAAACAGTTGGCTCAAGCGCTGACGCGTCAATTTCAATAACTTTTTCATAAACAGCGTCTTTGTCCGGAGAAATAGAGCGGTATTGTTCCGGTCTGCCCATTTCGCGCAGCATTTTTTCTGTCGTCATATCTGAGGCGAACAGTCCGACTTTGGCGCCCGCTTCGACAGCCATATTGGCGATGGTTAACCGACCGGCCATGGACATGGTTTCAATGGCTTTGCCACCGAATTCCAAGGCTTTGTATGTAGCGCCGTCGGCGCCGATTAAGCCGATAATATGCAGTATGAGATCTTTTGCGGTGACGAATTGAGAGAACTTATTTTTTACCTCTATGCGTATTGTCTCTGGTACGCGAAACCAAGTTTTACCTAAGGCGAAAGCAACCGCTATATCAGACGAGCCCATGCCGGTGGCAAAAGTGCCGAGCGCACCTGCGGTTACTGTGTGTGAATCGGCTCCAACAATGACGTCTCCGGGCCGCGCCATGCTTTCAGCTACAACCTGATGGCATACGCCTGCACCAACGTCTGAAATAATACATCCGGTGTCGCGCGCGAAGCTGCGCAAAAGCATATGGTCGGCGGAAAGCTGCGCATTGGGCGATGGGGCGGCATGATCCAGAAAAAGCATCGTGCGGCGCTTATCAGCTAGTGTTTTGAACCCGCTGCTTTGAAACTCGCGTACTGTAAGAGGACCTGTGGTGTCTTGAGCGAAAGCCAAATCAACCGGGCTTACAACGATATCGCCGGCATTGACATCACGGCCAAGCTTTTGACTTAATATTTTTTCAGCTAATGTCTTACCCATGGCGTCCTTTCCAAGGTAAAATTGATTGCCATAATCATATCATAAATAAGCGAGTCAATACACCATTTTGCGCATGTAACAATTGCCGTCGGCGTCAAACTATACTCTTTTGACGGGAAGCCGGATTATAGTTTTTATCTTATCATGCGCGACTTTCCTTGGGTCGTTGAGATATATCTCATGATGGCGACGCGCGTCCGAAATGTCGTTGCGGCAGCCGGCTTCTGTTATAAACTGCGCCAGTGCTTCAATAGTTTTTGGTTCGTCGTCGTATGGGCCGGTGTGCATCATTTGGGCGCATAGTCCTTCTGTGAGAGGCTCAAGCCGAGCGGCGGAGAGATTAAGGTCCGGTTTTTTCTTTGATAGCATCGCTTTACTTTTCTCAAATACTTCCTGCGTGACAAAATGCGGCTGGCGTATCATCGCCGTCCAGCAATAGGTGTTTTTATCTGTAAAATCAATTGCTTTAGCGCCCGCAAGCCACCAGAGCCCCTCCAACGGCGGAATCGCATAATCAAAATAACCCGCCGGCGCAGAATTATGTTTCGGGCTCATTTTTATGCTGTACGACAACCCATACAGGATTTCTATAGCTGTCTTATATGTTTCAGATGTGTTGGGGTTTCCTGTGCCGTCTATCATGATGAAAGTCATCTTCGGAACATCGACAAGGACTGCCTTTTTGGGTTGATACAGTTCTTTTTGATCTTTTTTAAAGTCATACGGCATATTAAGGCTCCTTTTTCAGCTTTGTCTGACAGCACTCTGTCGCATGCCAAAAGGACGCTATCTATGGATATATCGTCCTAAATACTACAGAGGCATGTTCCCATGCTTTCTCTGCGGCAGCTTTTGATGTTTACCGCGCAGTGTTTCTAATGCTTGTATCAGCATCGGGCGCGTATGGCGCGGGTCAATAATGTTGTCAATATAGCCGAGCTTTGCTGCTTGCAAGGGGTTGTCAAAATGAGCGCGGTATTCTTCAATCAACTTGCGGCGCGCATCATCGGATGAAAGTGCTTCGGCAATCATTTTATGAAAGATAATATCAACAGATGCCTCGGCGCCCATGACGGCGATTACAGCATCCGGCCATGCGTAGTTTATATCGCTCTTTAAATGTCGCGAGCCCATCGCAATGTATGCCCCGCCGTAAGCTTTACGCGTGATAACGGCGAGCTTTGGCACGGTGGCTTCGGCATAGGCATAAATCAGTTTGGCGCCGTGGCGAATTATGCCGGCGTGCTCTTGTTTCGAGCCGGGCATGAAACCCGGCACGTCTACCAAGCTCACAAGCGGTATATTAAAAGCGTCACAGAAGCGCACAAAGCGAGCCGCTTTTACCGACGCGTCAATGTCAATAGCGCCGGCTAACACCGATGGCTGCTGTGCCACTATACCAATGGAGTTACCTGCTAACCGCGCAAATCCGCAGATAATGTTACATGCAAACTGTGCCTGTACTTCCATAAAATCATGGTTATCCACGATGGCAGTGATAACATTTTTCATGTTGTAAGATTTATGCGGGTCATCTGGCACAATATTAAGCAGTGCTTCATCGCAGCGTTCTAACGGGTCATTCGTTTTTACTGTCGGGGGCTTGGCGTTACAGTTTTGAGGTATGAAGCTTATTAGCCGTCTGACTTGCCTGAAGCATTCTTGTTCATTGTCATAAAGAAAATGTGCTACGCCGCTTTTTAGGCTATGGATATCAGCTCCTCCCAGTTCTTGGTGACTTATGATTTCGCCGGTGACGGATTTGACCACTGATGGCCCGGTAATATACATATGAGTGATGTCTTTGACTGTAAAGACAAAATCGCACAGTGACGGGGAATACGCGGAGCCGCCTGCACTTGGTCCGACCACAACGGCGATTTGCGGTATTGCTCCGGAACAGCGAGCGTTGCGCAGCAGTATTTCACCTACCCCGGATAGCGAGGCTATGCCTTCTTGTATGCGCGCTCCGCCGGAGTCGTAAATACCGATAATAGGCGTGCCGCGCTCCAGCGCGAGATCCATTGCATGACCAATCTTTTGCCCCGTCATGTCAGAGATACTGCCGCCGATGACTGTGAAATCTTGCGAAAAGACAAATACTGGCCGCCCGTCTACTTCTCCTGATCCTACGACAGCGCTGTCGGAATCGCTTATGGAGGCAGAAGTGTTGGCTGTGAGTGTATAGGCAGGGTGTTCTATTTCGTGAAAGGTATCATGATCAAGTAAAAGGTTGATTCTCTCACGTGCTGTCAGCTTACCGCGCGCGTGCTGGGCAGCGATGCGCTCGTCGCCGCGCGCGCTTCTGCGCAACGCTTCCAAATGGATTAATTTGTCATCAATAGTCATGAAATGCTTTCAATAGTTTTTTGCTAAATAAAGAGCGCGTATCTTTTCTTTGCGGTCAGTTTATTGTACCATGTCCAAGGTTGAGGTCGAGCGTTTAGGTAATATCGTTTATTGAGAGAGCGCAAACTCGTGCAGCATATTGGCATTGATATTGTTGAGATCAGCCGCATTGAAGATGCCTTGCAGCGTTTTGGGCAGGCATTTCTGGAGCGTATCTACACCGCGCGGGAGATTGCCGCGTATCAGGATAAGCTGTCATCATTAGCGGTGCGTTTTGCGGCAAAAGAGGCGGTAATCAAAGCGCTGGATGCACCAAAGCTTGGTCCGCGCGAAATAGAAATATTATCTGCGCCAAGCGGCAAACCGTTGGTAACTCTATTTGGCGCAGCTCGCAATAGATTGGATGAGCTGGGTATTAGTGTGCTGGACGTCAGTTTATCGCATTCGCGTGAGTACGCTGCGGCTATGGCAATTGGGCAATCAAGAGCGTGATTTTCTGAGAAGTACGCTTTTTTCAGCTCTTGCTGTGGTATTCAACTCTGAATAAAAAGTGCTAAAATATTTCATAAGATTTGATATAGAGAGGCTTCCATTTTTGGAAGAGGGTTGGGGTTATGTCCGGACATTCAAAATGGAGTACTATTAAACACCAAAAGGGCGCGGCTGACGCTAAACGCGGGCAACTTTTTACCAAACTTACGCGTGAGATAATCTTTGCCGCTCGTTCTGGCGGCGGTAATCCCGATGGAAATTCGCGCTTGCGCCTTGCGATACAAAAGGCCAAAGACGCCCGTATGCCGGGTGACAATATTGAGCGCGCCATCAAAAAAGGGGAAGGCGCGCTTGAAGGACAGACTATGTTTGAAGCCACTTACGAGGGTTATGGGCCGGGCGGTACTGCGGTCATCGTTGATGTTGTAAGTGATAATCGTAATCGTGTTGTTCAGGAGTTGCGCTCAACTTTCTCCCGCGCCGGCGGTAATTTGGGAGAAACCGGATCTGTTGCTTGGATGTTTGATAGGAGAGGCGTGATTGGCGTGTCTGCCGATGGAAAGGATTTGGATGACTTGACTATGCAGGCTATTGATGCCGGCGCCGAAGATGTCAATGTATTAGGTGACTTTATAGAGATTTATACTAATTCGTCGGAACTGGAATTAGTGCGTAAAGCCTTGGAAAAAAGCGGCGTTGAAGTAGAAAATGCCGGGCTGGCTATGGTGGCTAAGACAACGGTATCACTTGACGAGCATACATCAAATCAAGTATTGCGCATGCTGGATTTGCTTGAAGCAATGGATGACGTTCAGAATGTGTATAACAATGCGGACATAAGCGATGAAATTATGGAGAAGCATCATTCGAAGTAAATGCGGCGCTCAATGAGGATTTTAGGCGTTGATCCCGGTACTATTGTTTTAGGCTATGGACTGATTGAAAGTAATCAGGATGATATGGTGCTGGTAGAGCACGGCGCTGTCAGGTGCAATGCCCGCTTCGACATGCCGGAAAGGTTACTTTTTTTGTATGACGAGTTTTCGTCTGTTGCGCGTAAGCTCGCGCCGGATGTAATGGCTGTCGAAACCCCGTTTTTCGGAGAGAATGCTAAGTCTGCGTTGGCTATCGGCAAGGCTCAGGCGATTGTATTGCTTGTCGCCGCCCAGAATAGAATTCCTGTCTATGAATATGCTCCTAGGCAGATAAAACAGCATGTGGCGGATTATGGGGCGTCCTCAAAAGAGCAGATTCAGGAAATGGTCAAAATGTTGCTGGATCTAGATGAAGTGCCGCAGCCAAGTGATGCCGCTGACGCGTTAGCGGTGGCTATCTGTCACCTGCGCGAGAGCAGCCTGCGCGATCTTATTAGTATGAGCGGATAATGTTAGCGAGGAGTAATTAATATGATTGCAAGGCTTAAAGGCACAATAGAGATACTGGCTTCTGATTATGCCGTCATCAATGCGGGCGGCATAGGCTATCAGGTGTTCATGCCTTCTTCAACCATATTAACTCTTGGCATGGTTGGCGAAGAGGTGCGTGTTTATACGCACATGCATGTGCGCGAGGACGCGATTTTGCTGTATGGGTTTTCTTCAGATGATGACTTAAAGCTGTTTCAACTTTTAATTAATGTTTCCGGTGTCGGGCCTAAGTTGGCGCTGGCAATGTTTTCGACCATGAATGCAGAGCAATTGGTTCCTGCTATCGCTTGCGGCAGTGAAGAATTGTTGATTGCTATTCCCGGCGTTGGCAAAAAACTTGCCGGACGTCTTGTGCTTGAGTTAGCGGATAAACTAAAGTCCGGCTGGGCCGACGCTAAAGTAATGCCGCTTGGCGAGGATGATGACGAAGTATTTGCGGCGCTGCTCGGGTTAGGCTATTCTGCCGCTGAGGCTTCGCGTGCCGTGATGGCCTTGCCGCATGATGGCAAGCTAGCGTTGGAAGATAAAGTGAAACAGGCGTTGGCGTATTTTAGCAGCAAATGAGGCTTATTTTGCCGGCGAGCCGAGCCTTTCCCAGAGAAGGGCGATTTCTGCTTTGAGCTCACTAAGCGGCCTGTTTGTATCTATCGCGCGAGTTGCGCGCTTGAGCTGTTCGTTGACCGGTAGGTGCGCCGCTATACAGGTTCTTATCTGAGAGTCGGTTAAGTTGCGGCTGGCATTTAGCCTTGTATAAATAACATGCTCAGGGGCGGTGGCGACCCAAATTTCATCAACCAGCGCTTCCCACTTGGCCTCCAGCAGCAAAGCCGCCTCCAGAACTATTGTTTTGGCGCGTGCATGGCGCAGTTCATCTAGGCGAGTGTTTATTAACTTAAGGATGATGGGGTGCACGATATGATTTAGGCGCTCCAGAGCGGCAGAGTCATTAAAGACGATCCGGCCCAGTTTCCGACGGTTAATGCTATTATCCAAAGAGAGAATGTCATAACCGAAAGCCTCCACTACCATGTGCCACCCGGAGCTGCGTGGCACATAGGCGTCATGCCCTATTCTGTCGGCGTCAATAATTATTGCCCCCATCTCATGCAGGAAGCCAGCGATGGTGCTTTTCCCGCTGCCAATTGTGCCGGTGAGACCGATAACCAGCATAGATTTTGTGCTCGTTATAAAATACGCTAGTTGTGGTTTTGCTCCGCAAAAGACGCTACGTCTTCCGGCGGCACCACGAAACAACTATTATCGCTGTTGGCGACAAAGAGATATAATCCGAGCTCTTTGAAAGCGAAGCTCGTTTTATATTTTTGGAGCACTTTTATAAAATCCTGGGTATATGGAATGGCAATAGCATACTTCTTACTTTTATCGGTCATGCGCGCCATGATTTGCCCCAGCCCCATCTGAAAGTTCATCTCAGTTGAGTAGAATCCGCCTTTATCCTCTCCTTTGGCCTCGATGACAAAAGACATGCCGTCTCTGTCAGCTGTAAGGTCAACGAATCCGCCAGCTGTTTTTACGTGTTCCTTGACGCTCCAGCCGTCTTGTTTAAGGCCTCGCTTGAGCATGTTGATGATATTGTTTGCCTTTAAATTATCCAATTCCAGCTGTCCTTTTGCTTTTAGCACAGTTTAGCCGTCAAATGCCGCAAGGTCAAATTGGCGGTATTTTCGTTCCATTAACGGTGGTCTAGTGCTATACTTCTAGTTGAGCTTACAAGCTCAACTAGAAGTATAGCTAATTCAAGGATAAGTCCTGTTGGATTTTGAGGTGAGGCGATGAGAGCTATGATGCGCAAGCCGGTGGCGGCGGGTTCTTTCTATCATGCATTACCGGATAAGCTGGCCGGCGTAGTGGAGAGTCTAACCGATGCCGCTGCTGTTAAAGAGGAAGTCATCGGGCTTGTATGCCCGCATGCAGGATATGCTTATTCAGGCAAAGTGGCAGGCGCAACTATATCGCGTGTGCGGCTGACGGATACAGTCATTATTCTTGGGCCTAATCACACAGGCTTAGGGCAGCCTTTTTCTGTCATGACGTCCGGCAAATGGGAAATGCCGTTTGGTTATGTGGATGTTGATACCGAGCTTGCCGTCAGGCTGGTTGGGTGCTCATCTTATCTGGTGGAAGATATTCAGGCACATTTGCGAGAGCATTCCATTGAAGTGCATCTGCCTTTCCTGCAGCATTTCAAAAAAGATATCAAAATTGTGCCTATTGTGTTGTCGCAGGCTTCTGCCGTCGCATATAAGGAGATTGGCGCTGAGATTGCGGATGTGATGAACGATATCGGGAAAGAGGTAGTGATATTGGCGTCAAGCGATATGACGCATTATGAGTCACAGGAGCAAGCGCGAGCTAAAGATGATTACGCTATTCAGGCTATTCTAAAACTTGATGTGGATGCGTTACTCGAGCGCCAAGCAGAGAGAAATATCACTATGTGCGGCTGCGCTCCGGTTGCAGTGTTGATGGCGGCGGCTAAGTCTTTAGGAGCGCAGCGGGCTGATTTGGTTAGTTATACGACGTCAGGCGAGGCAACCGGCGACTGTTCCAGCGTGGTTGGTTACGCCGGTATTATTATTCCGAGTATACCGATGTCTCCTTTGGCAAAACTTGCGCGCAGGGCAATAGCCGCATATGTGGAAGAAGGACTTGTTATTCCTTTGCCATCCAATCTAACCTCTGAGACTCAAGCGCGGGCAGGCGTGTTCGTTTCTTTGTATAAAGGCGGAGAGCTGCGCGGTTGTATTGGTACATTTGAGCCGTCGCGGCGTAATGTAGCTGAGGAAATTATTATGAATGCCGTAAGTGCTGCCACACGAGACCCGCGTTTTGAGCCGGTGAAAACGGAAGAGCTTAGAGATTTGGAGATCAGCGTTGATGTGCTGACTGAGCCTGAGGAAATTGAAAGCAAGGAACAGCTTGATCCATATCGTTATGGCGTGATTGTTGCACGCGGGATTAGGCGCGGGCTGCTCTTGCCCAATTTAAAAGGGGTAGATACGGCGGAGCAGCAAATAGATATCTGCCGCCGCAAGGCGGATATCGGAGCCGATGAGAAGATTCGCTTATATCGCTTTGAGATTAAGCGCTACCATTGATGCCATCGCTCGCGAGGCGGAAAATAATTTAAATGGAGGACAATATGTCTTATGGCGGGGGCGGTGCGGCGGCTGCCGCGCATGCAGCCTTAGTGCAGGCGGTCAAAGCATCGGGGGTTCTTATTCGTCTTGAGCCTGATGAGTTTCTGAAAATACTTGGCAAGAATCGCGACGGTTTGGTTGTGATTGCTCAAGGCGGTTTTCTAAACCGTGGGTTTCGTTATATTACTAGTTATAAAGGGCTGGCTTTTTTTACCAAATCTTCGGTGGAGCTGGAATTGCCTGGAGGTATGGAAATAGTGGACGCCCGGCAAATATGGATGCCTAGTTAGAGCGCTAAGAGATGCTTAATGCATGAACCCGGTAGGTGGATATGGACCTTTTCGATTTTCAGCTAGAGAAAGATAAGCTCAAAGAAGCGCCGCTTGCGGCACGCATGAGGCCGACAACATTATCCGATTTTGTGGGGCAGGAGCATGTCATCGGAGTAGGACATGTGCTGCGGAACGCTATTGACTCAGGCAATCTGCCGTCAATGGTTCTATGGGGTCCGCCTGGCTCCGGCAAGACAACTCTGGCTAACATTATGGCGCGGGCAATTAATTCGCATTTCAGCGCGGTTTCAGCTGTCAGCGCCGGCGTGTCTGATTTGCGCAGGGTGATAGATGAAGCGCGCGAACGGCGCAAGCTATCTAGGCAGAAAACACTGCTCTTTATTGATGAAATTCATCGTTTTAATAAAGCGCAGCAAGACGCCATATTGCCATATGTAGAGGACGGCACAATAACACTCATCGGCGCCACGACAGAAAACCCATCCTTTGAGGTAATTTCGCCGCTTTTATCGCGCTCGCAGGTATTTGTCCTAAAACCTCTCTCGGCTCAGGAAATCAGCGCTATTCTCAAGCGCGCTATAACAGATAGGGAATGCGGGCTGGGCGCTTTCAATGTCGAAGTTAATGAGATGGCTCTAGATTATTTGGTTGCCATGGCTAATTCGGATGCGCGTACTGCGCTCAATGCACTGGAAGTGGCCGCTATGACCACTTTGCCTGATGAAGACGGTAAGCGTTTTGTGACTTTGCCCGTTGTAGAAGATGCCGTACAGCACCGCGCTATTCTTTACGATAAAAATGGGGAGCAGCATTACGATATCATCTCAGCATTACATAAAACCATGCGCGGCTCAGACCCGGACGCGGCGCTTTATTGGCTAGCGCGTATGGTAGAAGCCGGGGAAGATCCTTTATACATTGCGCGGCGTCTGGTGCGTTTTGCTTCTGAGGATGTTGGTATGGCTGATCCGCAGGCGCTGGTTGTGTGTATGGCGGCGCAACAGGCGGTGCATTTTATTGGCATGCCGGAGGGTAATCTAGCGCTGGCACAGGCAGCAGTGTATTTGTCTACAGCTCCCAAGAGCAACTCGCTGTATGCGGCCTATTCCAGGGTCAAGCGGGAGGTAACCCAAGGGCACAACGCGCCGGTTCCTCTGCATCTGCGTAACGCTCCCACCAAGCTGATGAAGCAACTGGATTATGGCAAGGGTTATAAATATGCCCATGAGTTTGAGGGGCATTTTGTGCGCCAGCAGAATTTGCCTGACAGCCTTAAAGAGCGGCAGTTCTATGAGCCGAGCGAACAAGGATTTGAGAGACAGGTATTGCTGCGCCTTAAAAGTTGGTGGCCTGAGCGCTACAGCAAATTTGGCAAGCGTCAATCATAGCGTATTGTTTTGGAAATGGTTCCGTAATAGTAGTTTTGTTTGACAGCTTTCCTAATGAAGATTATACTTACTGGGTTGTTAACGCGGGGTGGAGCAGTGGCAGCTCGTCGGGCTCATAACCCGAAGGCCGTTGGTTCGAATCCAACCCCCGCTACCAATTTCTCTGATGTCCGCGCACAGTATTCGAACGTTCTGTATTGTACCTGAAGAGCCTCGCCGGTTACTCCCGTTATATGATTTCTAGAACAGCTTGTGAGTGTGGGAACTGACAAAATGAAGAGTGTTGCCGCAGATATATTGATCCGCCGAATAAACATTGCGCTAAGCTGCATAAGAAGTAGTCGGAGTTTTGAAAAAGAAATTATTTTGCCCGGATTAAGCTGAGCTGATTTCGTATGAGAGCGTATGCTGTGCTCTAAATCCCTATCAGCTTATTCCCATTCATACTGTCTTTGTATAGCATGAAGCGCAGTTTTCCCCGGCTGGAAGTGACTGATAGCATGTTGATTTTCATTCTCTTCGCTTCCACTTTTAGCACTGGCGTCTGCCCAACCGGCGAATACCCCTTTAAGGTTTCTCTTCGGTGGGATTACTACTTCAATTCCTGTTGACTTTGCCAACTCAATCAACTTGTTTACGTCATAACCGCGATCTGCCAACAATGCTTTCGCATCAATCCCATCCTTTTAAGCCGTAATCGAATTTTTTGTAATTGATTTTGCCCTACTTTAATCGTATATTTTATTAGCAAAGGCAAAAATCATTAAGGATTCTGCATATAACAGTATAAACATTATGCATAATAACTTTGCATAGCATTGATATTCTGCATATAATAACTAATAATATGTGCAGTATTAAATGGGAGGTCAGATATGAAAAGATTTGACTATTCGTTTTTAGAAAAAGGAATGCTCCCCGCCGGCCTTGTGAACGTGATGAGCGCCATCGCGGAATTGCGCGCGCGGGAAAGTCTAATGAAGATGAATTACCCCGACGCGTTCACTCGGTTTGAAAGCATAGCGAAGGTACAGTCTGTCAAGGGATCGAACGCTATCGAAGGGATCATTACTACAGACCAGCGCGTCCATGAGATCGTCAACCAAAACAGCGCGCCGCTCAATCATAACGAGATGGAGATCGCCGGGTATCGTGATGCGCTCAACTTGATACACGAAAACCATGACAGCCTTGACATCCGCGAGCGCGATATCCTACGGCTACATGAAATGATGCTGTCTTATGCTCCCGTGAGCGGCGGCGCGTACAAGCAGAGCGACAACGTCATTATGGAAGTGGACGCGATCGGCCATCGGAAGGTTCGGTTCGCTCCGACCACAGCAAACGAAACCCCTGCCGCGATGGAGCAGCTTGTCATCGCTTTCATGGACGCGAGAAGCAACTATAGCGTGAATCAGCTTTTGTTGATCCCGTGTTTTGTCCTCGACTTCCTCTGCATCCATCCATTCGCGGACGGCAACGGAAGGATGAGTCGCCTGCTCTCCCTGTTATTGCTATACAAGAACGATTTTGACGCGGGAAAGTATATCTCGTTCGAAGAACAGATCAACAATGGCAAGCGGGATTACTACGAAGCTCTGCGCCTTTCCTCAGACGGCTGGCATGAGAACACGAACAGCTACTATCCGTTTATCGAGAACTTCGTAGCCGCCCTGCTGTACTGCTACAAAGAGCTTGACAAGCGGTTCGCCGTGGTACACGCCAAGAAGGTGAACAAGAGGGAGCGTGTGGAAGCGACAGTGCTGAATAGCCTCCTGCCGATCTCAAAGCAGGAGATATGCTACGTCCTACCCGACGTCAGCCCCACAACCGTGGAAGCGGCCCTCGCGGCGATGGTCAGGAATGGAGCGGCGGACAAGGTAGGTACGGGTAAGAACACAAAATATATCAGGCGGTCGTAGCAAACTGGTAATTCAAGCTTCGCTTTGAGTTGCCCAAAGCTGCCAACATCAAATTGATAACTTCATTAATAAAACAAGTTTACCGGGGCGCTGACAGTATATGGTCTGAAAGATATCTTGTAAGCACAGTTGGCATTGACCGAAATACCATAGAGGCATATATCACGAATTAAGGCAAAGCCGACTCAGAGCAGAACAACTTTAAGTTGTTATGAAGCAGTGAATCTCCCGGTCGTAAGGTCGCGGGAAGTATATTTAGCGTTTGTCTGCTACTCCGCTCATGTCATAGGCCATGGCTTCGGTGATGCGCACAGGAATAATATCGCCTACAGGGACAATGCTTTTTATCAGTACCAGCCCGTCAACTTCCGGAGCGTCGCGGTAACTGCGTCCTACTGAAATGCCGTCGCCTGCGCCTTCAACTAGAACGTCTAGCTGCTTTCCGATGAATGTCTTGTTGCGCGCAAAAGAAATCTTTTGCTGTGCTTCCATTAGGCGTTTCAGTCGTTCTTCTTTTATTTCCGCGCTGACGGTATCTCCGAGTGCTTCGCTTGGCGTGCCTGCCTCAAAAGAGAATTTGAAAGCGCCGAGCTTGTCGAAACGTATTTCATCAATAAAATCGAGCAGTGTCTTGAACTCATCTTCGCTTTCGTTGGGATATCCAATGATGAAAGTGCTGCGCAATGCCAGATTAGGCATAGACTTACGCATTTTATCCAGTGTTTGATATACCCAGTCAATATTTGCGGGGCGATGCATGCGACGCAGTACATCAGGGTGTGCGTGCTGTAACGGCATGTCCAGATAAGGCACGATTTGTTTATTTGTAGCCATTACCTGAATCAGCTCGTCAGTGACAAAACCCGGATAAGCGTACATTATGCGCAGCCAGTCGACATCAGGAATAACCTTAGTCATCTCGGTAAGCAGATGCGCTAGCCCATTACGCATGCCAAGATCATGCCCATAGTCGGTGCTGTTTTGGGCGATGAGAACAATCTCGCGAATTCCTAGCTCCCGGAGTTGCTTGGCTTCGGCTATAATAGATTCCATCGGTCGGCTTACAGAGGGCCCTTTTATTATGGGGATTGCGCAGAAGGCGCACGCTCGCGAGCACCCGTCGGCGATTTTGAGGTAAGCGCTGGCACCCTGTATTGAAAAACGTTGCGCGCCGCGCTCGTCTAAGGCGGCAGGTTCACTTATTATGACGTCAGACACAGGCGTTTTATCTGCACATAAGCTGTCGGCAAGCTCGACAATGCTCATCCATCTGCGTGTTCCGATGACGGCATCTACGCCGGAGATTTTCTGTTTGACTTCACCATCGTAGCGTTGCGTGAGGCACCCGGCGGCTATTAGTATTTGCCCCGGTTTTTTGCGCGAGGCAAGTTTATCCAGCGCACTGTATGATTCATCTTTGGCTGTATTGATGAAACCGCATGTGTTAACGATTATAATATGCGCTTGCTTAGGCGTTGTTACCAGTTGGTAGCCCGCGCGGTTTAAGAGCGTAGCCATGGAATCCGCATCAACGGTATTTTTGGCGCATCCGAGCGAAATTATATGAAAGGTTTTATGCTTCATTGCCTTAATACTATGATTCGTGAAATGTCCGACTGATAGTATTTTAATGCCTTTTTAAGATTTGTAACAATGAACTGAAATAACGCAATTTTACAGCGCCTATGGGCAGTTTGAGCTGATGGCGCTCTACTACTTCCATGCCATTGATACGATCAAGTTTGGGTTTTAACGTTAGCAAGAGGCTTTCATCACCTGATTGTACAATGGAATCAATATCCTTTTCCATGTCTATTGCTTGGTCGATACGTTCGATCTGAGCGGCTGCCAGCTCAGGCGTAATCTGGTGATATTGCTCTTTGATACGAGTCAGGCGCGCAACGGCGGCGTAGGTTGTATCAACTATCTGCTGACGGCTCATCCAGCGCGTTTCGTAATTGAGAGTCTCTTTCCAGCTAGGGCGCGTTAGTGCTGCTCTGTGCTCGGCAAGCGTGCGATGAATGATTTTATATCCGTAGCGCTCCGGGTTTTCAAAACACAAACTTCCCGGGTCAAGAAATGGCGATAGCGGCCCGATGAACAGGAATATGCGCTTATCCGAGCCAAATTTTTGATACAAGTATTCGCAGTAGTCTAGCGTCTGACTAACTGACTCGGGCGTCTGCTCCGGCAGGCCTATCATAAAATAGATCTCAAGACGCGACGCGCCTAACTTAAGAGCATTAGCGATGCTCTCCTCAAGTTCCTCATTGCTGTATGGTAATCCTAGGGCTCGGCGCACTTTTATATCGTGCGAGTGCGGCGATATATCGATAGCGAAGCCTGGTTTTGCGCGCGAGATGGCCTCTAAAAATGGCATACTTGGAGGTCTGAACAGCTCAAAATCAATAGTGTTCTTGACTGGTTTTTGCTCAATAAGCCGGAGCAGCTCATAGGCGCGTTCTTCTCCGCCCATGCGTATGTCGCCAAGAATAAAAATCGGCCCGCGGCTTAGACGGCTGATATTGAGTATATCTTTGAACATGTCAGCCGCTGTTCGCAGGGCTGTTTTGTGACGGCCTACTGTTTTGCGCATGGCCGTATTAGCTCCGCCGCAGAATATGCAGTTGTGGTCACAGCCTTTGCAGGTAAGCACGGCGGTTACGGGGTAGTTGAGCCATTCTTTGACCGGTATGGTGCTTGTCATGTCAAAGTAGTGAAGCACTGAGCGCGCTATAGCGGTGTAGTGATTTTGCATTACATCTGAAATGTTGTCTGGCACGAACGTCAGTCCGTTGTCATGTATGGCGCCGTCTTCGTCTTTCCACACAAGATTTGGAATATTGTCCATATGCTTTGTTTGAATTCCTTGCATAAACAAACGCATAGGTTCTTCAGCAGAGTCGCCGCGCATTACATAATCAACTTCAGGATAAGCAATCAATTCTTGATAATAGTAAGAAGCTGAGAATCCACCGAGAATAACTTTTGACTGAGGGTGTATTTTTTTCACTAGTTTTGCCAGTTCAATGGAGCCGTGTGCGTGCACCATCCAATGCAAATCTATACCGAATACCGGAGCTTTTATTTTTTGTATGAAGGCTTCAGCATTGAATCCGGGTTGTTTTATCATGCGTAGCGCGATATTCACAAGCCGCACATGATATCCCGCGCGTTCAAGGTATTCCGCCATGCTGGAGAAGCCGATGGGATACATTTCATACACCGGCGTAGACAGCACAAGGTCACTGACGGGACCGTAAAGCTGCGGAATGCTCCGGTAGTCATAAACATGCGGCGCGTGAAGCAGGATTAAATCCGTTTTTCTCATACTATTTCTTTCTGAT
>WRDV01000001.1 GCA_009779655.1 Dehalococcoidia bacterium | reverse complement strand
GCTAGAACTCGTGAGCAATTAACGAGTGCCGTAACACTTGCCTTAGATTCCATCAAAGTAGATTTTATCTCCAATTGGTTTATACACTGCGGATATAGTCTATGAAAAGTAAATTTGCTATAAACAATCATATGGACCTATGCTTCTGTATGCAATTACATCATATAAAACGATATGATCGTAAATACTCTGTAATTTCTCGCGCGGGAAAGTGTTGTTTTTTGTATTTAGCAATGTTTCTAAGTCACTTCCATGCACTCCGTATTCATAAATAATATAAAAGTCAGCAGGCATGACAACATCGTAAACCCATGTGTCGGGCGCATTATTGTTAGAGATTGAGTTGGCATTATCTCCTCCTGTAATTGTTGAAATGTTCATCGAATCGTTCCCTTTTGATGTACCGACTGGATTGTCAATGGTTTCGTTGTGCATTGCGCCCAACCCATCAGGGTTGTTGTCTGTTGAACATCCAAGAAACAACACAGGAAGCATTAACGCGATAATACTGAGTGATAACTTCTTTAACATTTTATCCCTCCTTAGATTTAACTATAATATATATCAATAGTTAAATAGTAGTGTATAGAACCATCTACTAAAGGCCTGTTAAGATTCCCGACAATAACACATCCGTTATGACATGTATATATTGATTATTTTACAGGGTGGAATTAGCAATGTCAATTATCCCTCCCACGATTAAATATTGCACCTAATGCATGGCATAAGAAACCGAAGGGGCTTGAAAAAAAGATTTCACTTTGTCCGGGTTGAGTTGTAACGATTTCAGGTGAGAACGCACATTGTTCTCGATGTCTTTCACAGAGCGAGGCATTGGGCGATTGCCAATCTCACGTTTCAAATTGCTGTTGAGATATTCATCTGGATTATACTCAGGAGAATAGGGTGGCAGGAAAAAGACTTCTATCTCCCCTTTGTGTTTTTCCAGCCATAGGAATAATTTTCTGGTGGCAGCTCATTTGCTTTCATGCGCATTCTTTTTACTAGTTTGACAATTTCATACCATAATACTGAAGCCGCTGCTAAGCCGAGCATTGCTACAAACTGTCCCGCTGTGAGGGGCGCAAGTTTAAGGAATCCGCTAAGCGGAGTGTAGAGGAACAAAAACAAGGCTGCAATGACTGCAATATTGATTGCCCACATGATTTTATCTTTTGATAAACGCTTGATAGAGGTAAGGATACTGTCAATGTCTGAACTGTTACATTGAACCAAAAATAGGTTTGCAATCATTATTACGCCAATACCCATAGCTCTTGCCGTGCCTGCATTATCCGGGTTTGTCGATAACACATGATAATATGAGCCGAAAGATGCCGCGAAAACAGTCAAGCCTTGCATGATGCTTTTAAGCATAACTTTCCACGTCAGCATTTGTTTGTTTGGGTTGCGCGGCTTACGTTCCATAATGTTAGATTCTGCCGGCTGCCTTTCCAATACGATTGAACAGGTCGGATCGATAATCAGCTCAAGCAAAACAACAAGTATAGGCAGGAACAACAAATACTCCGGATTTATTCCCAACGCCGGAGCAAGTAACGCTGCAAAAGCTATTGGAATATGTATTGTAAAAACATAGCCTATCGCTTTACGGATATTATCGAAAATGCGCCGCCCGTCTTTTATTGTGTCTACAATAGTTGAGAAGTTATCGTCTAAGAGAATTAAGTCGGCGGCTTCGCGGGATACCTCGCTTCCGCGTTTACCCATTGCAACGCCTATGTCGGCATACTTCAATGCGGGCGCGTCATTTACGCCGTCTCCTGTCATTGCTACGACTTCGCCGTTGTATTTGAACGCTTTGACTATACGCATTTTATGCTCTGGTATGACACGGGAGAATATGTTGACGTTCTTAATGCTCTCACGCAGTTCATCCACCGTCATTTTTTCAAGCATGTCACCGGTGATGATACTATCGTGATTTTTTATGCCGATTTTTTGGGCGATGGCTGCGGCCGTTATGCCGTTGTCGCCCGTTATCATAACAACCCGAACGCCCGCTTTATAACAAGTAGCAATGTCGGCTTTGACTGATGTCCTCGGCGGGTCGGCAAGCCCGACTAAACCGCAGAGAGTCAAAGAGCAATCCAGTATATTTTGCGGTATGTCAGCTTCACTTTGCGGTTTCGCCATTGCCACGGCAATAACGCGCAAGCCTTGCCGGCTCATTTCTCGGATTTTATTTTCAGTTGCTGTTCGCTCGTCATCGTTTAGTTTGCAGATAGTAAGGATGCGCTCTGGAGAACCTTTAGCGGCTATGATAATTTCACCGTCATGGTGCCAAATATGCCCCATCATTTTAAGCTCATTGGTAAAAGCATATTCGGATATAAGCCTGCCGCCGAACAGGTGTGATTTTTTAATATGGTGTTGTTCTTCGCAGTGAGCGAGCATAGCTTTTTCCATCGGGTCATAAGCGTCTGTTTCACACGCGAGTCCCATGATTTCAACTAAGTTATCCTCGTCGCTGCTCGCAACCCATTCATCTTGAACGGTCATTTGGTTTAACGTAATGGTTCCTGTTTTATCTACGCACAGAATAGAAACCGCGCCGAGCGTTTCAACAGACGGCAGCTTGCGTACCAGTGCACTTTTCTTTGCCAAACGCCATGCGCCCATTGACATAAACACAGTTAGAATAACCGGAAATTCTTCAGGTATCATTGCCATCGCAAGAGTGATTCCGGCAAGTATGCTCGCAATAATCCTCTCACTGAATGGGTGCAAAGGAACATTAAACCAAGTAATTACTGCAACCAATATGAATAAGGTTACGGCAAGACCGGCGCAAAACTTCACTATCTTGCCGATTTGTCTTTGTAGCGGCGTTCTTTCCATAGGTGCTTCAGCGACATTTGCGCCGATTTTCCCGTATTCAGTTTCGTCGCCGATTTTATCTACGCACAAAACACCCGTGCCCTGCGTAATGAGTGTTCCGGCGTAACAATAATCGTTGCGCCAATAGCCAGTCGGTTTTTTTGTGCCGTCGGTTGCTACTTTCCAGACTCCTTCGGCTTCGCCAGTCAGCGATGATTCATCTACGCACAGGTCATTGCATTTGATTACATATCCGTCTGCGGGTATTTTTACGCCTTCGTGCACCATCATAATGTCTCCCGGCACAAGATTGGCGCTGGCAATTTTTGTTTCCTTGCCATCTCGCAGAACCATGATATGCGGCGCGGATAAGTCTTTCAGAGCATTCAGCGTTTTATCTGTTTTCCACTCTTGAATAGCCTCGATGCTGATTATGCCTACAACAAAAACGAGCATAATTAAGCCGTCAACAGGCTCTCCAAGAATAAAGTAAACTGTTGCCGCGATGATTAACAACAGGAACATCGGCTCAGATAGGATGTGAAGGGCTTTTTTTACGAAGACCTCTTTTTTCTGTGTGGAAAGCTCGTTTTTCCCGTATTGCGATTGAAGCCCAAGCGCTTCAATCGCAGTTAACCCGACGTATTCAATTTTACTGTTTGTCATAATGCCTACTTCCATTACGCGCCTTATGGCGTTTTATAGATAGCTCTTATGGCACTTTGTTATGTTCCGGTGAATAAAAAAACACACCTATGGAACATTTTACTGTCCCACAGATGTGCATCAATCATCTGCTGCCGCCCTGCGACCCAGCCCCATAAACCCAAAAAGGTTTATCGCCTGCTCAGTATCTATTGTTGTGTAGTGCAAATAGCTTAGCGGCTATTATGGCATGTAGTAACTGCGCTGTCAAATATATGTATGTGTGTAAGGAGTACTAAAACAGCCCTTTTACCTTACCTGTCTCTGTGTCTATGTCTATGCGGCGGAATGCCGGATTTGAAGATGTGCCTGGCATGAGCTTGATATCCCCAGCCACGGGTACGATAAATCCGGCACCTGCGTATGTGAGTATGTCGCGAATAGGCAGTATCCAGCCTCGGGGACGGCCTTTCAGAGTCGGATCATGTGATAGCGATAGATGTGTTTTAACCATACAAGTGTACATATGACCGGCAACAGGATCCTTTTCAAGTTTTTCGGCTTTTTCCTGTGCTTCAGTTGTGTAGCTTACTCCATCTGCTCCATATACCTCTTTAGCGATGATTTCAATGCGCTGACGAAGCGACAAGTTGTCACTATATAGGAATTTGAAAGGAGCCTCTTCTTTGCAAGCGTCAACGACTGCCTCAGCAAGTTCCGTGGCGCCCGCGCCGCCTTTGAGCCAGTGCTGTGAAACAGCTGCACGCGCTCCGGCGCTTTCGGCGGCACTGCGGATGATATCCGTCTCCTCCTTGCTGTCTGTGTGGAAATGATTGATGCATACAACCGGTTTTATACCGCTCTTCCTGACTGTTTCTAGGTGTGCCAGAAGGTTTTCTAAGCCTTTTTCTACAAGAGCCGGGTTTGATTGAGTATAAGCTTCATCCAAAGGCTTGCCCGGTATTACTTTTGGACCGCCGCCGTGCATTTTTAAGGCTCGTACTGTAACAACCACAACAGCGCAGTTAGGTGTCAGGCCTGAAAGATGTGTTTTGATGTTTAGGAATTTCTCAAACCCAATATCTGCTCCGAAACCACTCTCAGTAACATGATAATCAGAAAGCTTAAGAGCGACTCTGTCGGCAATTATTGATGACTGGCCGATAGCAATATTGGCAAATGGTCCGGCGTGTACCATAACAGGTCGTCCTTCGATAGTTTGCATTAAGTTAGGGTTGGCGGCGCGCATCATCCATGCGGTCATTGCGCCGTCGACTTCTAAGTCGCGGGTAGTAACAGGGTTTCCGCGCTTATCGTATGCGACAATAATCTTGCCCATACGTTCACGCATGTCTTTCAAATCCTTGAAAATAGCTAAAATTGCCATTATCTCTGAACTGACTGAAATGTCGAAGCCGGAGCGCATCATGAAGCCGTCCATGTTGTTGCCCAGTCCGATAACGGTGTCGCGCAGTGCCTGTGCGCAAAAATCTATAACCCATCTAATTTGCACATTGCGCGGGTCAATGTCGAGACGTTTTAAGTTTCGTTTTGCTAAAAATTCGTCTGTGTTAATGGACTCATGCTGTAATCTGGATGTGAGCGCAACCATGGCCAAGTTATGAGCATTGGTAACGTTATTGATGTCGCCTGTAAGCCCAAGCGAGAATGGTGTTAGGGGGATGCATTGTGCCAAGCCGCCGCCTGCAGCACTGCCTTTAATGTTGAAAGTGGGGCCGCTGGAAGGTTGTCGTATAGCTCCGGAAGAGTTTTTGCCAAGTGCGCTGAGTCCGTCGACCAACCCCATGGTAGTGGTGCTTTTGCCTTCTCCGAGAGGCGTTGGAGTTATGGCTGTCACAACAATGTATTTTCCATTGGGACGCTTATCAAGTCGTTTGAGTAATGCGGCAAAGTCAACTTTGCCAATGTAATGCTCATAAGGCATAAGTTCTTCTTGGAGAATACCCCATTTTTCTGCCAATTCTGTAATACGCGTCATATGCGATTCGGCTGCTTCTGCTATTTGCCAGTCAGCCATTTTTATGGGATTAATCGCGCTGAAATCAAACTTGGCCATGTGGGTTCCCTCTCTATAGAATAATTACTGTCTTTAATTATGCCATGTTAGAGGGGGCCTTGTGCAAATGCCGGGTTGTTTAGGCGTTGCTACTGCGCGGAGATTCGCCTCCTTGTTATTACTTATGAAATAAATAGCTAGACATATATGATATGTGCTGGGTCACGTTATAATAGATGACAGATAACGGTCATAAGCCTGCGGTTCATCGCGTTTACAAAGTTAGTATAGATGGGCTGAAGGTTCCGCAGAAACAGCCCAAGAGAGGCAGATTATGGCTTAACGACGGTTCATGTATCAGACTGAGACCTGCATATCCCAATCATGTCTGGAGTTATGATTTTGTAGAAGATAAAACAACAAACGGCAGAAAGATTCGGTTTCTCAATGTTATAGATGAGTATTCCCGTAGATGCTTGGCTTCCGCGCCGCGTAGCAGATGGAGAGAGAATGATGTCATTGAACTTCTTGCAGAACTTATGCTGTTTAACGGTGCGCCTGAGTACCTTCGCAGTGACAATGGCAGTGAGTTTACCGCCAAAAGGATACGTTGTGGCTATCGGCAATAGGGGTAAGCACGGCTTACATTGAACCCGGAAGTCCATGGGAGAATGTCTACTGTGAGAGTTTCAATGCTAGAATGAGAGATGAGTTTTTGAACAGAGAATTGTTTGGAAATATGTATGAAGCAGAGGTTTTGACCAAGCGCCTGGTGGAGTATTACAATACTATTAGACCTCATTCAAGCTTGGGAGGACGGCCTCCGGCACCTCAGGTCATTATTCCGTGTGTTGCCTCGGCTGAGGAGGTAACGGACAGGCTCAATGTACTGGTATGACATAGTGTCAGACTAAAGATGGAATTGGACCAATCAATGGGGGCATATCAAATGTCGTGATACGGTTTATGATATAATTAGCGGCTAGGATATTTTTAGATTAGGTGAATTTGTGCTTAGAACCCATAATTCTTTTGAGTTAAATGCTCGTTTGGCGGGTCAGAGAGTGACCGTTGCCGGATGGGTGGATCGCCGCCGGGACCATGGCGGCTTAATTTTCATTGATGTGCGGGACCGCGCTGGTCTTGTGCAGGTTGTATTCAATCCTGAGGTGGCTGCTGATTGCCATAAAATAGCAGAGGATTTGCGTGGCGAATTTGTGATACAGGTGACAGGCACAGTTTCGATGCGTCCGGATGGCACGCATAATCCCAAGCTGGCTACCGGCGAGATCGAAATACTGGCAGATACGCTTAATGTTCTCAACACTTCAGAGACTCCGCCTTTTTACGTTAATGAAGATGTTGAGGTAGACGAGAATTTGCGTCTCAGGTATCTTTATTTAAATATGCGCCGTCCGCGCGTGCGAGATATTATTCTGCTGCGGCATCAGGTAATGCGCTTTATGCGCAGTTATTTCGACGGGTTGTCATTTGTTGAGGTGGAGACTCCTATCTTAGGCAAGAGTACGCCGGAAGGCGCGCGGGATTACCTTGTTCCTTCGCGCGTGCATCAGGGTAAGTTTTATGCTTTACCTCAGTCGCCGCAACAGATGAAGCAACTGCTTATGGTTGGCGGCATCGAGCGCTATTATCAGATTGCCAAATGCTTCCGCGATGAAGATACTCGCGCCGACAGACAGCCTGAGTTTACTCAGCTCGACGTGGAGATGAGCTTCATTGAAGAAGAAGACATAATGTCTATCGCTGAGGAAATGTTCATTGGTTTGGTGCGCAGTTTATGTCCTAGCAAGCAAATGACTATACCATTCCCGCGCATCCGTTATGCCGACGCTATGGAATATTACGGTTCGGATAAGCCTGATTTGCGTTTTGATATGCGCATAAGCGATGTGTCACAAGTGGTGGCTGAGAGCGAGTTTGGTGTTTTCAAGAATACTGTTGCTGCTGGCGGCAAGGTAAAAGCTATTGCTTTGCCCGGTTGCGGCGCTTACTCGCGTCAAGAGCTTGCGCATCTCACTGAGCTTGCGCAGGGTTACGGGGCTAGGGGATTATTGAGCTTATCTATCGGAGAGTGCGGCTCAATAGACGCGCTTACCATGGAAGATGTAAAGTCGGTGGCGGCTAAATATCTCACACTGGAACAAATAAAACAGATAGCCGTTTGCACCGGCGCTAAGCCGGGCGATTTAGTTGTGTTTGTGGCGGATAGCGATGCTGTGGCGGCTAATACTCTCGGCCGATTGCGGCAGGAAATGGGGTTGCGGCTCAAGCTAGCTGACCCGGAGCAATTTGCTTTTGCTTGGATAACGGACTTTCCTCTGCTGGAATGGAATAAGGATTTTAATCGCTGGCAGGCGACGCATCATCCGTTTACTTCTCCGCTGGAGGAAGACATTCCATTTTTGGATAGTGATCCGTCTAAAGCAGGCTCTCGCGCCTATGATATAGTGCTTAATGGTCATGAGATCGGCGGTGGTTCTATTCGTATTCACCAGGCATGGCTGCAGCGCAAGATTTTCCATGTGATGGGTTATACGGATACTGAGATTGATGAGCGCTTCGGGCATTTGCTTGAGGCTTTCTCGTACGGCGCTCCGCCTCACGGAGGTATTGCGGTAGGTGTAGACCGATTGGTTATGCTACTTTCTAACGCGGGCAATATCCGCGATGTGATCCCTTTCCCGAAGAACCAAAATGCGGTAGATATGCTGTTCAATGCTCCCGCGCCGGCGACACCTGAGCAATTGAATGAAGTGCATATACTGTTGCGTGATGAATAATAAGCAGGAGATTAATTAAATATGAAATTACTTGAACACAAAAACGAGAATCATCAAGAAATCTTCAAGATGGAGTTAGAACAAGAGGAGCTTGATGAGGCGCTGGAGGCGGCTTACCAGAATTTGGTGAAAGAGGTTGATATTGACGGGTTCCGCAAAGGCAAGGCGCCGCGCGATGTGCTGGAACGGCATGTGGGCAAAGACGTTTTTTTTAATCATGCGAGGAAAGAGTACTTGCGGGTGATGATGGATGAAATGATGGTGCAAAATAAAATCAGCGTTTATTCTACGCCTTTAGTGAGCATTACCGGCCGCGAGCCGGTGGTTTTTGAGACGACTGTGCCGCTGCCTCCGAGCATAACTTTGGGTGATTATAACGCCATCAAAATGAAACCAAATCCTGTGGTGATTTCTGGCAATGAAGTTGAAGAGGTTATGAAACAGGCTCAGCGACAAGAAGCGGAGCTTGTCGCAACCGATGCTCCGGCAGAGATGGAAGATATTGTATATTTAGACATTGATAGCGACATCGAAGGAACGCCATATATCGTCTCAAATGGAGATATGTTCCAGCTTAAGCCTAATTGGCGTTTCCCCGCCCCTGGTTTTGCTGAAGAACTGGTAGGAATGAAGCCCGGTGATGAGAAAGAGTTCACAATCAAACTGCCAGACAATTATGTAGACACAGAGCGTGCTGGCAAGGATATTAATTTTCGTATCAAGATTAATGATGTGCGCCGTGAAGCATTGCCTGAGCTAAATGATGAGCTTGCGCGCAAGCTTGACCCTGAAAGCAGCGGCATCGATGCCGTGCGTCAAACAGTGCACGATAATCTTAAACTTCGCGCCGAAGAAAACGAAAACAAAGCGTTTGAGGAGAAGGTTATTGATGAATTGGTGGAGAAGAGCCGGATTGCTTTCCCGCCAATGTTGGTTGAGAATGAAATTGACCGCATGGTGCGCGAATATGTTAATCGTGTGCGCGAATCTACTAGAAGCGAGGAAGACTTCAAGTCGATTCTTGATTCAATAAAAATAGACCAGTTACGTGAACAGTACAAACCGCAGGCAGAGCAGCGTGTAAAACGCAATTTGGTTGTCTCGAAAGTGTCTGAGATTGAAAAGGTGGAAGCCGCCGAAGCCGAAATTGATATGCAGATCACAGCTATTACTGCTGAGGTTGGAGATCAAGTGAAGAAAATGACAGAGCAGACTGCTTATTTTAATAAACCGGAGAACCGCGAGGCTTTGCGCACGTGGTTGATTATGAACAAGACCAAACAATTGCTTACGGATAAAGCCAAGGCTGATTAAGAATAATGTCACAGGAGGTACCCGGTATGGATTATCAGAATGTTGTTCCTATGGTTATTGAAAGCGGAGCGCGCGGCGAGCGGGCTTATGATATTTATTCGCTGCTGTTAAAAGAGCGCATTGTCATGCTCGGCACGCCGATTAATGATCAGGTGGCCAATAGCATTGTGGCGCAGCTGCTTTTCCTTGACCGCGAAGATCCTGACAAGGATATAAATCTTTATATTAACTCACCCGGCGGCGTTATTAATGCCGGGCTTGCCATTTATGATACTATGCAACTCATTCGCCCGCAGGTATCCACTATCTGTGTAGGACTTGCAGCAAGTATGGCGACCGTGCTTTTATGCTCCGGCGCTAAGGGCAAGCGTTTTGCTTTACCTAACGCGACTGTGCATATGCATCAGGCTATTGGCGGCGCTCAAGGACAGGCAACTGATATAGAAATCGCCGCGCGCGAGATACTGCGCGTGCAGGATATTATACGGCATATTCTTGCGGAGAATACAGGACAGGGCATGGATAAGATTACGCATGATACTGACCGTGACTTTTATATGAACCCGCAGCAGGCGCTTGAGTACGGCCTTATTGACGAGATTTTAACTAAGCCTGAGTCTAAAGACAAAAATAAATAGCGGCGGCAGCGCCGTTATGCCCTGCGCGCAGGCTTGCTGAAAAGCCCGCATGCTAATGCGTTAGCGTTTGCGCTTGAGTATCTTACGAACTCGGCGCAATGTGCTACGGCAATAGATTGCCATGGACGGGCGCTTGCCGTATATTTTGGCATGTGTCATATTCTGCAGAAATTCATCGCGGCTGTTGAAATCCGGAATAACAATATAAGCCCTTCCTATTTCTGCCAGCGAATGCGCATCTGAGCCTGCGCCTGCGAGCAGATGATGCCGGCCGGCAAACTCGTTTGGCAGCTTTAGGTTTTGCAGTTGAATTGTGCGGGCGTTAAACACCTCGATAATGTCTACTTGATCGGCAATGCGTTCTAGAGTGGCGGACTGCATGGCAGAAGAGCGGTAGCGGTCGAACGGATGCGGAATACACACTAACCCTCCCTGCTCGCGTATGCGCCGGATTGTTTCTTCAGGCGAAAGCCTGCAAGGGATGCTTTTTTTGAGAAACAGCCCGATAATCTCGCCTTCGCTAGATTCTATTTCCTCGCCAACGATTAGCTTAAAAGGCGTGTTTTGGCGCGACAGCTTAAGCGCTCCTTCAGCAGTGCCGTGATCTGTGACGGCAATAGCTCCTAATCCTAGTTTTTGGCAGCGCTCTGTTAGCTGCTCAAGTGATGTGTCTGAATCTCCGGAGTAATGCGTATGAATATGAAGGTCAACTTTAATCAAAATGAAAGTATCCTTTTCCGCTATTTGTTTGCAGTTGAAAGAACTCTTATTCTACCATTTTGCAGTACAGCGCTGTCTTCTATGCGTACTCCGCCCCAGTCAGGCAGGTAAATACCCGGCTCAATGGTGAATACCATATTGTCCTGCAGTATGTCCTGCGAACTTGCTCCTATGCGCGGTGATTCGTGTACCGCAATCCCAATACCGTGTCCTACGCCGTGCCCAAACTTGTCTCCGTAGCCGGCCGTTTCTATAATGGAACGAGCGGTGCGGTCGGCTTCATATCCGCTCATTCCGGCACGGATATTTGTTTGCGCCGACAGCTGCGCTTGCAGCACAATGTTGTAGATATGACTGAATTGCTCAGTCTCTAGCCCCAGATTTATGGTGCGTGTAACGTCGCTGACGTAGCCGCTACATTTTGCTCCTATGTCAATAATTACCGGGTCGCTTTCCTTTATGACGTAGTCGCACGGCTTGTGGTGCGGCATGGCGGCATTGCGTCCGGCCGCGACAATCACGTCAAAAGGAATTGCCTGACTGCCATGCTCTCGCATGAATTTCTCGATTTCCCATGCTACTTCCAACTCGCTCATGCCGGCTCGTCCCATGCTGCGGATATACTCAATGGCGGCATCGCTGATGGCCGCCGCTTTTTGTATTAGAGAGAGCTCATCTGCATCCTTGATTGTACGCAGTGTTTCCACAATGCCGTTAACCGGCGCAAGTGTTATGCCAAGCGGTTCGGCAATTGTATTGATTTGGCTGTAATGCCGGAAAGAAATATTATCGGACTCAAAAGATATCTCATTTACGCCCAGCCCGCATATAAATTTCCCAAGCCATTTTTCTAATTCGGCTCCGTGCTCAAATAACCGGTAATCGGGCGATTGTTGTTTTGCCTGTTCGACATATCGCGAGTCAGTTGCCAACAGTGCCTTGTCTGCTGTAATAAGCAGATAACCCGCTGAGCCGCTAAAACCTGACAGGTAGTAACGATTATCCGGGTTTGAAACCAATAACGCCGCTATATTTCTATCAGCCAGAGCTCCCCGTAGTTTCTTAAGCCGATTCGATGCGTCCATTTTCATTGTCCTTAATTTGCGCCATGGGGTGTGAGGCCAAGTATACTCGGCGGGCTTGTTTTTGTGTTATATGCGTGTAAATCTGTGTGGTAGACAAATTAGCATGTCCCAGCAAATCTTGCACTACGCGCAGATCGGCTCCTCCGTCAAGCAGATGGGTGGCAAATGTGTGGCGTAGCAAGTGCGGATGGACTTTCTTAGATATGCCGGCGGCGCGGGCGTATTTCAGTATCAGTATTTGAACCCAGCGTTCGGTGAGCCTGCCGCCTTTATAATTTAGGAATACTGCTTGACCTGAGCTTTGACTATTCAGCATGGGACGCGCAAGCCTTAAGTATTTCTGTAATGCCAGCTCAGCCGGCGTCCCAATAATGACCAAGCGTTCTTTGCTGCCTTTACCTATAACGCGGATTTCGCGCGATCCAAGATCGATTTGGTGCAGATTAAGCCCTGCCAGTTCGCTGACGCGCATACCGGCGGCGTAGAATAGTTCCAGTATAGCGCCGTCGCGCTGCCCGAGTTTGGTTGTGCAGTCCGGTATTGACAGAAGAGCATTAATCTCATCATGGGTTAAAAACTCAGGCAGATGACGCTCAAGCTTAGGCGAGACAACCAACTCCAAAGGGTTATGCTCGATGATATGCTCGCGTGCCAGAAAGCGATAAAAGGAACGAATGGCGGATAACTTACGCGCGATACTAGCCTTAGCTGTACGCCGGTCAATCAGATATCCTAGGTATGCGCGCATGACGGGCTTATTCACTTCTTCAAATGAATGTATGTTGTGCTGCTTAAGGTATGGGATGAACCCTTTTTCTGTGCCGCGCTGCTTATTGCCGATAAGATCAATTTTGTAGTTGCGCACAGTATAGCGCGATGCGTGTTTTTCTGCCTCAAGATAATCTACGAAGCATTCCACATAGCCGTGCGCGGCATTCTGCATGCGCCCTATTCCGCCTTTTTGCCTCTGTATTTGCAGTTAGTACAGCGTATGCTTTTAGCTCCGGCTTCAATCAGGAGTTTGCCGCATTCGGGGCATGGCCGGGCAAGCGGCTTGCCGTTGACAGCGAACTTATGCTTAGGGTATGTACTGCAGCCGTAAAAAATCTTACCCTTTCGGTTAAACCGTCCTAATAACTCGCCGCCCTCAGGGCAGTCGGGGCACGGAACGCCGGTTTTGATGCGGAAATTGGTATGGTATTTACACTCAGGATAGTTAGAACAAGCGATAAACTTGCCGAAACGCCCCATTTTAATTACTAAAGGCTGATTGCAGTCGGGGCAGTTCTCGCCAATTTGCTCGTCGGCAAGTTTGACCTTCTCGATTTTTTCACCGGCTTTTGACAGCTCTTGCTCCAGCGGCCGGTAGAAATCGCGCACCGTGCATACCCAGTCGGCTTCGGCGTTTGCTACCTTATCTAGCTCGTCTTCCATGCGGGCTGTGTAATCCACGTTAATTATATTGCCGAAGTGCTCTACCAGCATGTCTGTCACCAAGAAACCTAGTTCTGTAGGCTGGAAAGATCCTCCTGTCTTGCTTATGTATTCGCGGTCTTGAATAGTTGCCATGGTGGGCGCATAGGTGGATGGCCGCCCTATTCCATTCTGCTCTAGCATTTTAATCAGAGTGGCTTCCGTGAAGCGCAGAGGCGGTTTGGTGAAATTCTGCTCGGTAGAAAGCTTCGCCAATTTGAGGGAATCACCTTTGGTTAACTTAGGAAGTTTAACGGCTTTCTTGTCATCCGCGTCACCCTCGTCTTTTTGTTCGGTATAAAGTGCGATGAACCCGGGAAACACGTTAACAGAGGTCTGTGTGCGTAAAAGGTAGTTTGTTTTGGCAGCTTTGCTGTTAGCCTCGATGTCTACGGTGGTATTGTCAAATACAGCCTCTGCCATTTGAGAAGCAATCATACGCTGCCAGATAAGCTGGTATAATCTGCGCTGGTCAGGGCTTAAATAATCTTTGACTAAAGATGGTTCGCGCTTGATTTGCGTCGGGCGGATAGCCTCATGCGCTTCCTGCGCTCCTTTAACCTTGCCGGCGAAAGCGCGCGCTTTCTTAGGTAGATAGCTATCTCCGTATTTGCTGTTGATATACTCGCGCGCTTCAGCTATGGCATGGGCGGCTACATGCGTTGAGTCAGTGCGCATATAGGTTATTAGACCTATACTCCCCTCTTTTTCGATTGGCAAGCCTTCATACAACTGCTGCGCCAACGCCATGGTTTTCTTGGCTGAAAAGTGGAAATGGCGCCAAGCCTCCTGCTGTAAAGTGGAAGTGATGAACGGCGGGGCCGGGGAGCGTTTGGCCTGTTTGGTGCTGATTTTAAGAACGGAGTAGTCAGCTTTTTGCAGCTCAGATTTAATCGCGTCGGCAGTTTTGCTGTCGCCTACATTTACTTTTTTGCCGTCGGCAAGCCCTGCAAGCACGGCGCGGAATGATGGTTTTGCCGTGCCGTGCTTTAATAGCTCGGCGCCTATAGTCCAGTATTCTACCGGAATGAATTTCTCTATTTCGCGCTCGCGATCTACGATAATTTTTACTGCGACTGACTGTACTCGACCGGCTGACAATCCGCGCCGCACTTTGCTCCACAAAAGGGGAGAGAGCTTATACCCGAGCAGCCGATCCACGATGCGTCGTGCCTGTTGGGCATCTACAAGATTCATATTTAGTTCGCGCGGATGTTTGAAAGCTTCCGTGATGGCGCTGTCTGTAATCTCATGAAATACAACGCGGCGGAATGGTGTTTTGTCAGTGCGGATAATCTCTGCCAGGTGCCATGCAATCGCTTCGCCCTCGCGGTCAGGGTCGGTCGCCAGATACACGGCGGAGGATTCCTTAGCGGAATCCTTAAGTTCTTTAACTGTTTTACTCTTATCGCGCGACACGACATATTTGGGAGTGAAATCATTCTCAATGTCCACGCCGATACGGCTTTTGGGAAGGTCGCGGATATGCCCTAGAGAGGCTTTGATAATATAGTTTTTGCCCAGCATGCGCGCCAGTGTTTTGGCTTTTGCCGGGGACTCTACAATTACAAGACTATGTTTTGCCATTGCGTAATCTTTCCTGTTGAATAACTCATCATATCAAATTTTGCCGACCATTATCTGATACCGGACTAAAGGTTAGGTCAGCGTTTTAGCTTAATCTAGCCACCGGGTGAATATTTTAACACGGGGTTCGTATGCTGGCAATTAAATGAGGGGCTTGGGATTGTTTCGTGGTAATATGGATGGGCTCGTGAAAAATATGCGTTTAAGCAGTTCATATAAGTTTTTCATGACACCGAGTGAACTTTTTAGCTGTCTTATTTGTATATGGTTATTAGAGTAGGATAATGCCAGAGATTGACAGTTATATCGGCCGATATGGTAAGCGTTTATATGGCCTTTGTATGTATCTTTGCGCCGACTCGCATGAAGCTGACGATTTATATCAGGATACATGGGTGAAAGTGCTTGATAACATTTCCAAATATGACACAAGTAAAGAGTTTGAGCCGTGGCTGACGCGAATATGTGTCAATACTCATCGAAATGTGCTCAGGCGCATAGCTAGAAGCCCTATATGGAATCAGTTTTCAAGCAGTGAAGAAAAAGACTTGCTTATAAAATCTGTTCCGGCTCCTGTGCCAAACGATTACAGCATATTGCATACGGCAATTAAGAGCTTGCCGCAAAAGCTTCGCGTAACGATAATACTGTTTTATTTTGAGGATATGGATATTGCGTCTACGGCACAATCGCTTGGCATTCCGATTGGAACAGTAAAATCAAGGCTTAATAAAGCAAAAAAACTATTGAGAGAGGTTCTGAAACATGAAACAGATTTACAGGTTTGATTTTTATGACCCGCCCGTGTTAAACGAGGCCATGCTTCAGGCAGAGTTGGCGCGACAAAAATTAAGGCGGCAAATAATATTATGGGTCTTACTAGGCAGTTTTCATTGTTTGTGCCTGATCGCGGCGGCAATTCTCATATATCCGGTTAGTGCGGCGTACTCATTTGTATGTGTTGCTTATGCGTGTATCGCTATTTGTGGCGGCGGCGCGGTCGCCGCTGTGTATTCAGAAAAAAGAAAGGAGATTTTATGTATGCGTTAGGCTTTCTCATTAGTGTGATCATTGCGTTAGTTATCCCCGTGATTATTGGCAGCATTGTGTATAGCGATGCCAAAGGGCGTAACATGAACGCAGTGCTGTGGACCTTAATCGCGGTGCTGTCCCCGATGTTTATTGGGCTTATTGTATATTTGCTGATACGCGGCAATTATTCTAACTTGTTATGCCCGTCGTGCGAGTCGCAGGTTACGGAGCAGTATATTGTTTGCCCGCGATGCGGCGTAAGGCTCAAGGCATCCTGCCAAAAATGCGGAACACTGATAAAGGATGATTGGTCTGTTTGTCCAAATTGTGCCGTATCACTTGCAGATAATCGTTTTGATTGCTCTCATCCTATAGTAAAGAAGGATAAGCTTGTAAGCAAATATCTTATTGCTGTTTTTATCCTACTTCCGATTTTGCTGCTGGTGCCGCTTGGCATTGGTCTGCTTGGCACGCCTCGTTCCTCGGAATCGTGGAGCTCATCATCCGGAACCCAGCCCGTCTCGCGTTATACTGATACCCATCCGGAAGTCAACGCATGGATAGAAAACTGTACGGATCCATCAATTGTATATGTTTTACGCTATCGGGAGGAAGACCATGAAAATTACTTATTCTATAGCCCATCGAAACACATCGCTATAGAACATATACATCCAAATGGTTCCGGCGCGGAGTTTTATTTCAGGGAGCACCTTATCCCTCCGGCAGAGCCTCTGTTGAGCACAGCACAAATTTCAAACAAATCTTTCAATAATATAAGAGTGCTTATTAACGAGGAAAGAGTAGATTGCGAACTCACGGAGGCAACTTACGATTTCACTCTGCCAATACTAATAATACCAATAGTAACTACACCGTCGAAGTAATGAGAGGCATAGTTATGAAAAAAGTGTTTTCAGCAACCATTGCGGTATGTATGATGTTGCCAATACTCTTAAGCGGGTGCATAGGCCTAAAGGATAGCAACTTCTATATTGACCTATCAGAAAAGCATATCCAACTGCTTGATATGGAGGCGATTTATGGTGAGCTACTATCAATTATTAAGCCGGACAACAACGAGTTATTTATGACAAATAACGGTTTAGAGTGCCGTTTGGCGCAGGATGGATATATTGAGCACCTTTCCGGTTATATATACGCCATAAAAGACAATTACGTTTATCAGTATTTAGTGGTATATTTGAGCCCAATTGCGAATGAAATTGCACAAATTAGAATTCAGGCTCCGCAAAAGCATAAATATGAAGAATCCATTTTTGCTCTCCCTGTTTCTGTTATAGTTAATATGCGGCATGCTGTAAGAGGAATTGGCAGTTTGCCATGGAGTTCAATTTTCACTGAATACAGAGTGGGTAGTCCTGTCGGCTATGGATTAAATGTTAGCGTATGTCCCTCAAGCGACTCTCCCGCATTGTCGGACACAACGCGTTACTTCTTGCTTACAGACAATGGGCATGATGAAGTTGATGCGGGGCTGTGCACATCTCCGCAGCACTACAGGCTAGATATAACATCCGGCTACCCACTTGGTTATGACGGTACTAGGCTTGACCATCGACTAATATTCTTTGTGCCGTTGAATGGCGGCTAACCAAAGCAATGCATAACATAATTCGTTGGATTTTATACTTTGAATCGGTATGATTTTTTGATTGTTGGCGGCGGGCCTGTAGGCTGCCGCGTGGCGGCTGAATTGGCAAGAGCGGGGCATCAGGTAGCTGTGCTTGAGAAAAATACTGCTGTTGGGCAGCCTGTATGCTGCACCGGTATTATCAGCCGTGAATGCTTAAGTCATTTTGCCATCCCGCCTGAGCTGATACTACGTCGCCTGAATAGTGCTTCCGTGTATATGCCGGGCGGCGCCGTTTTGCATATAGAGCGAGAAGAGATGCAGGCAGCTGCTATTGATAGAGGGGCTTTTAATGCGTATATGGCGCGCCAAGCGCAGGATTGCGGGGCCGACTATTTATTAGGACAGCGCGTTAACGAAATACGAATTAATCCTGATGGCGTTCATATTAGCTCTGCGAATAATGGCGCGACAGCATATTTTAGCGCCTGCGCTGTGGTGCTGGCCTGTGGTTTTGCTTCTCGTTTCCCATATGCGTTGAGGTTTGGCAAAGCGCGCGGGCGGACAGTTGGGGCGCAGGTGGAGGTGGAAGCCTGTGATTTGCAGGAGGTGGAGGTATACTTAGGGCGCGAACTAGCTCCCGGATACTTTGCTTGGCTTGTACCGGTGGAAGGCAAGCGCGCGCTGGCGGGGTTGATGGCTGACCGTCAAGCGCCGGATTATCTGTCGCACTTCGTTTCATTGCTGCAAAAGAATGGACGTATAGAAGCTCTAATAGGAAAGCCGTCTTATCGCGGCATAACATTGCGCGCGCCGGCACATACGAGCGCGGCAAGAGCGCTTTTAGTGGGCGATGTTGCAGGGCAGGTCAAGCCGCTTACCGGCGGCGGATTGTATTTCGGCTTAATGTGCGCTGATATTGCGGCTTCTACTCTGCATCGAGCTTTGGAGAATGGCGATTTTTCTGCCCGCAAAATGCGCTCATATGATAAAGAGTGTTCGGATTTATTAGGGCGTGAATTGCGTTTGGGATGGCAGGGACACCGTTTATTCGGCAGTTTGAGCGATGAGCGTATTGAATGGCTGGCTCGCTTAGCAAAGCGCAAAAGTCTGCCGGAGAGGCTGTCAGCCTCTTCTCAAATTGGATTTGATTGGCACGGGCGTGCTATTCTGCATTTACTGAAAGAAATAGCATGGCCGTTTAAGAGAAGAACACGGTACGATTCTTCAAATGATATTCTGCCGGAGAGGGAAATAGATGCCTAAGGTTTCCAAAACTGCTTGTGTGCAGTTGCAGTCTGATATGTGTGCGCTTACACAGAAAGGCTATGATAATATTGTAAAAGAGCTTGGCGATTTGAAAAATCAACGCCCGCAGGTGCTTGATGACATTCGCCGCGCTGCTGCCGACAAAGATTTTAGGGAGAATGCTCCGCTGCATGCCGCTCGTGAACAGTTGAGTTATATGGACGGGCGCATTCAGGAATTGGAGGCAACTCTTAAAAATGCCACTATTATCGCGCCTAACAAGCAGCACGGTTTACAAATTTGCTTAGGCAAGACAGTGACGCTTGTTGATTTGGCGTCAGGTAAAATGCATTGCTATACCATTGTCGGTCCTAAGGAGGCTAATCCTACCGGCGGCAAAATCTCGCATATTTCACCTATCGGTAAAGCGTTAATTGGGCATAGCCAAGGAGAAACTGTGGATGTCGTGGTACCGTCTGGAAAAGTGTGCTATCGCATTGATGCAGTTGACGGTTAATCGCCGGAATAAGTTATATTAAACCTTGTTGCTATTTTCTTAACTCAGGTGTACACTGTACGCAAAATTTTACATGGGAGGGGTTCCTTTATGGAAAAAACGTCCAGCGGACTTCAGGAGAATGTCGCCGGTCTGTTATGCTATCTCTTTTGGGTTATCAGTATCGTTTTTCTGCTGATAGAGAAAGACAATAAAACGGTGCGCTTTCATGCATTGCAGTCAATTTGCCTTGGGGTTGCAGCGGTTGCGGTATGGATAGCGATTCTTATACTGACTGCAATACTGGGGTTGATTAGTTCAGCTCTTGGATTTATTGCGACTATTATGATGCTTGTGTTCGGTCTTGGAATGTTCGTCATAGTAATACTGCTATTGGTTCGCACCTATCAAGGTCAGCTGTGGAAGTTACCTGTTATTGGTGATATGGCTGCGAAGTGGGCCGGTATTTAGGTAGTTGTATAGAACTAGCTTTTAGCCAATTAAGTCAAGGTTTTTTGAGGGGCACGTTGCGTTTTGCAGGTAGCGTGCTCTTTCTTTTGGACGCGTCAATAAGCGCGTGCGGGTCGGGTATATATAGCGGACATAGCACGTGTTGCGCTGCGCAGAATGGTATTGTATAATGTTGGCAGTTAAGGTTTAGGTTGTTACATGCTCATTTGCTATTTTATTTCACGCTGGATGGCCAAAAACTTTGAACTAAGAAATTATAGAGAGGAGGTCATCCACAGTGTTTGAGGACAAATCAATCCAGTGCTGTGATTGTGGCGCTACGTTTACTTTCAGCGCCCAGGATCAGGAGTTCTTTCAGTCGAAAGGTTATACCAACGAGCCTAAGCGCTGCCCTTCGTGCCGTCAGACTCGCAAGGCGGAGCGTGGCGGTACCGGTGGCGGGTATAGCGGTGCTCGTCAAATGTTCCCAACCATTTGCGCAAGTTGTGGCAAGTCAACAGAGGTTCCTTTCCAGCCTCGCGGAGACAAGCCGGTTTATTGCAGCGACTGTTATCGCAGCAACAAACGCTAATCGTCAACTTGAGTAGGTAGGATTTTTACACACGGGTTGATATGATGTCAGCCCGTGTGTGGTTCTCTAATAGGTTCCTGCAGAGGAGGTGAAATAAGTTGTCTTTGAGAGTTACCATTCGCGACGGTGAATCACAGGAATCGCTTCTCAAGCGTTTCCAAAGAATGGTTGCAACTGAGGGTGTTTTGCGTGAAGCTAGAGCTCATGAGTATTTCATCTCTCGGGGAGACGCGGAGCGTATTAAGGCTAAGAAGAGTGCTCGCCGGCGCAAGCGCCAGGAGGGTATGTCTAAGCCAAGGCAGTATTAATTACCTGTCGTATGGCGCGTTATTACGCAAGTTAAATTATCACTGCAACGGCCATCAGGCCGTTGCAGTTGTTTTATCATAGAGGGCTTAATTTTCTTTGGGCATGATGATCAGCGCATGACGGATAGCCCGGATTCTCTGTGAATATTACGCAGGCAATTAAATAACATGAGCGATGAAACAATATATTTTTCTGATAAAGATGCTACTCTTTACCAAAAACAGGCACCGAAACCAACTTATGTCTGCGTGAGTATGCCGCGCGAGTGGATAGATGGCGCAACCGTGTCAATTGACAAGATACTGGAATACTTGGCCTCGCATGGTGACGGCTGTGACTTCACCATTGAGGAACTGTTTGAGTGGTCGCGAACGCAACACATCGCGCCTGTAATTTTACGGCTGACATGCGAGCGGCTTATAATACAGGGCTCCCATTCAGCGACGCTTGAGATGTTTGATTTGTGGGCTCGATATTTAATTGACTTTTTAGGTGAAGAGGATGCCATGAAATATCTCAGAGAGGATCTTGGCTGCGATATGTCTAGCGCGCCGGACAGCGCTAAAATGGCGTTCTTCTGTCCGAAGCATGAGAGGCCTTAATTGTTGAATGTATTATGCCCATGCGCTTATTATAAAAAGCCGGATAGAGAGAATAATATCAGCAGGCTTTAAAATAACCGCTGGCACCGGCTAGCCTATTCTATGTATTATTGCAAGCTATTATTTCTTTTGACTAAATAAGTATTCTTACTGTTTAATTATGAAAAAGCGGGTCTGTAATAAATGAAATTCCGTGATGATATTCGTAATGTTGCCATTATTGCACATGTAGATCATGGCAAAACAACAATGGTGGATGCTCTGCTTAAGCAGAGCCATACTTTTCGCGCTAACCAGACGGTGGAGGAGTGTATTATGGACTCCAACCCGCAGGAGCGCGAGCGCGGCATTACCATAATGGCTAAGAATACCGCCGTAATGTACAAGGGCGTTAAGATCAATATTATTGATACTCCGGGACATGCCGATTTCTCAGGCGAGGTAGAGCGCGTTATTCATATGGCGGACGGATGTTTGCTTATGGTTGATGCGGTGGAAGGCCCTATGCCGCAGACAAAATATGTGCTTAAGCAGGCGCTCAAGAACGGTTTATATCCAATCGTGGTTATCAACAAGATTGATCGTGAGAATGCGCGGATTCAGGAAGTATTACAGCTGACGCAGGATTTGTTTTTGGAGATGGCTACGACAGCGGAGCAACTTGATTTTCCTGTTTTGTATGCCAGCGGACGTCATGGTATTGTGACTGCCGAACCTGATTTGAGCAAGGGGTGTGACGTTAGCTTATTGTTTGATACCATACTTGAGAAAATACCATCGCCGCGTATAGAGGAAGGTCCTTTCCAGATGATGGTGTCCAATCTGGATTATGATAACCACAAAGGCAAGATTGCCATCGGGCGTGTCTTTCGCGGCAGTATTTTGCCAAGGAAGCATGTTGCGTGTATTTATGCGGATGGCACGCATAAGGCGTATGAGATATCCGAAGTGCTTACCTATATGGGCCTTTCGCGCGTTAATGTGGACGCATCAAGCGCGGGGGATATAGTGGCGGTAACAGGCGTTTCTGAGGTAAACATAGGCGATACTTTATCCGATCCGGAGTTTCCTGAGGCTATCGTCCGTATTGAAATTGGCGAGCCGACAGTGGAGATGACATTCTCTGTTAATACGTCGCCTTTCGCCGGACGCGAGGGTAAATACTCAACCACGCGTCAGCTGCGCGAGCGCTTATACAAGGAGCTTGAAACTAACTTAAGTCTGCGCGTCAGCGATTCTGATTCACCCGATACTTTGCTGGTCAAGGGACGCGGCGAGTTGCACCTGTCGGTTTTGATTGAAACTATGCGCCGCGAAGGTTTTGAGTTTCAGGTCTCAAAGCCGGAGGCTATTACCAAGACGATAGAGGGCAAACTGATGGAGCCTGTGGAGCTTTTGATTATTGACATGCCGTCTGAGTATATGGGTGCAGTTTCTGAGATGCTTGGCAAGCGTCAGGCTGAAATGTGTGATATGCATAATGATGCCGACAATAATGTGCATTTAGAATTTCGCATTCCAACCAAAGGCTTGATTGGTTTCCGCAGTTCTTTTATCACAGCGACGCGCGGCGAAGGCGTGATGAACACTCTGTTTTTGGGTTACGAGCCATGGCGGCGCGATATTGTGTCTTCTCGCTCCGGCGTACTAGTAGCCTCTGAGGCCGGGGAAGCTGTCACGTACGGTCTAAATAATGCCCAGGGGCGCGGCATGACATTTATCGGTCCCGGAACGCACGTGTATGAGGGTATGATTATTGGCACTAACCCGCGCATGCGCGATATTGCGGTCAACGTATGCAAGGAAAAGAAAAAGACCAATATACGCTCTTCCACTTCTGATATTGCAATTAAGTTGACTCCGCCTATTATAATGAGTTTGGAGCAGTCAATTGATTTTATCAATCGCGACGAGCTTGTTGAGGTAACGCCTGAGAATATCCGTTTGCGCAAAAAGATTTTAAGCGAGACCATGCGTTTGCGCGGGCGCCATTCTAACGGATGCGAGGATGATGGAGAATAAGCGCGCGCATGATTTGAGCTTCGAAGTTTTTTGCGCTATATGGGAATTACATGCTACAATTGGTAATTGGTTCAAGTTTAGGCAGTGTCGTTTGCGTAGAAATTCCTCGGATTTCCCTTTTCTGATTTCGTCACCCCGAACTCAACTAAAATTGTATTTCTAAAGAGAGAGTAACCATTTGATTTTTCAAGATAAAGCGTTAATGTGTTCTGATTGTGGAACAGGTTTTATTTTCAGTGCTTCCGATCAAAAATTCTTCCATTCGCGCGGTTTCCGTAATGAGCCGAAACGCTGCCCCGGATGCCGCGATAAACGCAGTCAAGGTATTTGTTTGGCAAGCGATGCAATTCATACAAGTGCGCCTGACGCGCCTTGCGATATTGAAACACCGGCGGAGAATGTTGTGGATTTTGAGTCATTTGCGCTTAGTCCTAAGGTGTTTGCCGGGGTGCGGCTTTCAGGCTATGTTAAGCCTACGCTTATTCAAAGCAAGGCTATTCCGCATGCCTTAGCAGGCAGTGATATTATTGGGCTGGCACAGACAGGAACCGGCAAGACCGCGGCTTTTGTATTGCCTATGCTGCAGCGTTTGGAAGCGCATAGAAATGGCAATATACGCGGACTGGTGATTTCTCCCACGCGCGAGCTGGCAGAGCAGACAAATGAGTCCATTGCGTCGCTCGGGAGGCGCACGGGTATTCGTGCAATATCGCTTTACGGCGGAGTTGGCATGACGCCGCAGATGCGCAGCTTACGCGACGGCGTAGATATCGTGGTGGCTTGTCCGGGACGGCTACTGGATCATGTTTGGCAGGGCAGTATTGATCTTTCCAGCGTTGAGATGCTGGTTATTGATGAGGCCGACCGCATGTTTGATATGGGTTTTCTCCCTGATATCAATAATATCCTGCGTTATCTACCGCAGAAAAAACAAATACTGCTGTTTTCTGCGACTATGCCGGATGATGTGCGTCAGCTAGTTCAGGCTTATTTACATAATCCGGTGACTGTACAAGTAGGCCATGTGGCGCCTGCAAGCAGTGTGACGCAGGTATTTTATCCGGTTAAACAGCACCTTAAGAGCGCCTTATTGATGGATTTGCTGCGGCAAATAGAAACAGAGTCTGTTGTGGTGTTTACGCGCACTAAGCACCGCGCTGAGCGCGTAGCCGAACAGCTTAAAAACGCGGGCTTCAAAGTTACCTCATTGCAAGGCAATCTGGCGCAGTCGCGCAGACAGACGGCTATCGATAGTTTTCGCCGCGGAAAAGTGAAAATACTGGTGGCTACGGATATCGCATCCCGCGGCATTGATGTGCTGCGCATTTCGCATGTTATAAACTACGATATGCCGGATACCGCCGACGCGTATACTCACCGTGTCGGCCGCACCGGGCGTATTGACAATACCGGTGAAGCATATACGTTTGTATGCCCTGAGGACGCTGAGATGGTGCGCATTATTGAGCGTATGCTTGGTAGAAAAGTTGAGCGGCGTATGCTGGCAGGATTCAATTACGACGAAGAATCGCCCAAGACTGAAAGCGTCCGCCTGACCGGCAGTCGTCGTTTTGGGCAACGAGCGCCTGTTACGCGCGGCGCGGGTGGACGTCCGCCTTATCGCCGCGTAACACGTTCGGCTATTCCATAGCGGAGTTCATTCGAGCGGCTTAGCATGTTGAAGAACAGAATGGTATTTGCTACGCTATGTTTAACGGGAATACTCTGAGAATAGTTTTTAAGAGCTAGACTGTGATGGGCGGAAAAAGCATTCCACTAGGGCGCATCTTCGGCATAGCCTTTTGTATCAATCCGTCGTGGCTGATTATTTTTATTGTCGTTACTTGGACATTAGTAGCGGGCTATTACTCATCGATTTATCCTGACTGGCCGCTTGCGGCAAAACTCTCTGCCGGTGTGATTACAAGTCTACTCTTCTTCGCTTCAGTTCTTGCGCATGAGCTTATGCACTGTTTTATGGCGTTGTGTCGGGGAGTCAAAGTTAAATCCATTACACTATTTATTTTCGGCGGTGTTGCTGAAATTGCGACAGAGCCCAAGAAGGCCTCTGACGAGTTTGTTATGGCTGTGGCAGGCCCGCTTACAAGCTTGGCGCTTGGCGCGGCTTTAATGGGATTGTGGTTTGTCTTGCGCGGTTTTGATGGATTAGGCGGGTGCATCGGCGTCGGGGCATATTGGCTTGGGTGGATTAATCTATCACTTGGTATTTACAATATGGTTCCCGGATTCCCTTTGGATGGCGGGCGAGTGTTGCGTTCTATCCTGTGGGGGCGCAGTGGTGATTTACACCGCGCCACGCGCATAGCTTCTATTGTGGGGCGTATAGTTGCCTACGGTCTGATAATTGTAGGCGTATTATACATCGCTTTTACAGGGGATTGGTTTAGTGGCGTGTGGTTTGCGCTTATCGGCTGGTTTTTAGCCGGCGCCGCGGAAAGCAGTTATAAATATGTTCAAATTAATGAGTTGTTAGCAGAATACAAGGTGAGCGATGCTATGAGATATGATTGCATAATAATCTCTCCGGACATCGATGTGGATTGCCTGATTCGTGAATATGCCGGATCGCATGGGCAGCAGTGCTTTGTTGTTATGCGCGGCGATAGACTGGAAGGGGTACTCGCTTTTGATAGCATGCGAACACTCGTGCGCAACGCGCGCAATAAACAAACAGTTGCTGAGTTGATGACACCGGTTGAGAGGTTACAATGTGTCAATCCGGATGATGATTTAGCGAGAGTACTCAATATTATGAGAGAAGAAGGGCTGACTCAAGTTCCTGTTATTCAGGATGGGCGCATTGCCGGTGTCGTAGACATCGAAAGATTGCAGTTGTTTATTAATATGCAGACTGTTAGGAAATAACAACGCAAAACAGAAACTCCTGTCAATGTCAAAGAGTTTGGCGCAACCAATGTGCTATATGAGATACCGTAAACTGAAAAAGCATCCGGATTTTGAACGCATCACCAAAAGTGTAACAATCAAGGAAAGCGAAGCAGGAGCCATCGGCTTCGGCAAGACTCGTTTGGTCACATGTTTAATACTGCAGTTCATGAAAGACTTATCCGACAGAGAGTTTGAGAGATTCATATCTGAGAACACTGCTGGTAAATGGTTACTCCCTTAATTAGCGTTTGACAAAGGGGGCGCATTACATTCGAGGCAATTCATTCATTTGGCGCATTAATTTTTCAACAGAGTAATCAGGTGCCCAATATAGTTTCTTGAGGTTCTCCCATATTCGATAAAACTCATACCATGTTCCTTTCCAGTTCGTTCCTTTTGAGGAATTTGAATACAATGGTATGCCCCAGTTAAATGTACTTACATAACCCTTATACTTCAGGTTAGGTGGCGTAAAACCATATATGACGGGCTCATTAAAGCATACGTCAGATTTAGGTTTTTTCACATAATCCCAATACAAACCAGAGTCGTTTCGTGTGAAAATTTCGCCAAAATAAATGGCTATCTTAGCCCCTAAATCAGCAGTGCCTACGGTAGGGGCATATCTGTTTTGCATCATCTCTTGTAAGATATATTCTGGTGCGTTGCCGAAATCCTCAAGGATTTGCTTTTTGGACAGCTTTACATATTTTCTCACCGATATAAACCATTTCTCAAGAGATATTAACGAGTCGGGAGAGAAATCAAGAACTACTGGTTTGCCCACCGCATCATTGAGATTTGCAAGTTCGTTAGGAATATTATCCTTGAACCAAGCAAAATATTCCTCCGCCACTTTAGGTGTCATATTGCGATACTCATGTTCATAGAGCCAAATTCTCTTTATAATCACGGCGTTTCCCTCTAATGAAAAATGATCTTGAACCCAGCTTTTATTAGTGCTTCAATGAGCTGCTGGCTTCCGCCGCCCATTCCGGTTTGGGCGCTTCTGTGAAAGTGCCAAACAACCTCGCTGACTTGCCTGCTCTGCAACAAGTAGGAATCCTTTACAATTTGCTGTTGTATAGCAGAAGAAAGAGACTGATAGCCATATTTCACCTCGTGGATTGTTTTTGTTGTTTTATTCCAGCCATCGACAATTCTATTTCCATATGGGGTATAAAAAGTATGTGTAACTGCATCATAAGTTTTTCGTACCGCAGCCTCAGCTAGTTGCCATGTTCTATGAACTGCCGCGCCGAGTGTTCCAGTTACTGTTCCTGCTTTAACCATCGCCAGAGATGCACCAGCCATTACCGAAGCAGTTGAAGCCGTAGCACTTCCTGCTAATAAAATTCCCGCAGCTGCTCCGGCACCAAGCCCGATCAATCCGCCTGCCGCTGCACCGATAGCAGCTCCGGCCCACACATTGTTTCCGGTCGCTGCCGCTACAACCCCGCCAACAACTGCTCCTGCTACGGCGCCAACCGCTGCAGTAACAAACATGAAAATCTCACCGCTAGGATCTACAAACATCACCGGATTATTACTGCAGTAAGCGTATAGATTTCCGCTTTGCATGATTGTCGCTAAACTGGGCACAAGTGTATAAGTGGCTAGCCCTAGCGGATCTTTTTCATCTGGCTCGCGTTCATTCCACTTAACCGGGTTATCCCCGTAAATCATGTTGCCGACGTTCCAGTGGGGGTCAGCGGATATGAACCGTCCGATATTAGGATCGTAATACCTAGCGCGAAGATAATACGTCCCGGTCTCGGAATCGTAGTATTCGCCGCAGTATCTCCATGGATTTAAGTCATTCGGGTCTCTGTCGTGTTCATTACCGAAAGCATCGTAAACGTAAGATTTCGTAACAATGCCTAAACCATCTGTAAGCTGTACCACGTCTCCATGGGCATTGAACAGGAAATAACTTCTGCCATTACCGGTCTCTGATGCCAGCAGATTAATCCCTCGTATGTACTTAGCGCTAACAACGTTGTTAGCGCTAAGCCCCATGACGATTTCAGCCGAAACCATAGCGCCGTCCCAGATAAACACCACCGACTCAGTTGAGCCCGCACCATCTGTTTTTGTGGTTTTATATCTCAGCCCGTCAGATTTGTAAGCGTACTCTGCCTCTATTCCGTCTACTGTAACGGATATAAGGCGGTTCAGTCCGTCGTAAGAGAACGTATCTATTCCCGCTCCCATCTGTAAGGCAATAGATGAAGCTGCTCCCGTAGAAGGCTGCAGATTATGGTAGTACTTGGCAACCTGATTGCCGTTGTTATCGTAGGAGTAGAAAGTAACAGCTACGGAGGTATCGGGATAGGTTTTAGTCTCTTTAATAAGGCGGTTGTTCAGATCATAAGCGTAATCCGTCACAAACGACGCTACAGGGCTTATGTATATCATCTGAGCGCGGTTGTGAGAGGAGTCATATGAGTAATAGAAACTCTCCGTCGCCATACCTGATACAGACTCAACCTCGCTCAGCAGTCTGCCAAGCCCGTCATAGGTATAAGCGGTAACTTCCCCGCTGTG